>JACZUZ010000060.1 GCA_022572905.1 Candidatus Zixiibacteriota bacterium
GGACCGGATTTCCAGAGCGCTAGCGAAAGCGACAAAATTAGTCCCACGCGCAGAAATATACCGTTTGTTATTATCGGCATGAGCCAATCCGTTACCGGGTTGGCGATGTCCTGATTCAGGAATACGAATGTGGCGCTGTCGGCAGTCCAGAGAAGATCCAAGCTACAACACCCTTCCTTTCCCGCTGGTCAGATTTTGAAATTCCGCCAGGAATCGCTCAGTCATTGTCTTTCGTACTTTGATAGTTAGAGTTATTTCGGCGCTGAATTCTTTTTCTAATATGGTTCCGTCCACTTTAGAAAGCGCTTTTTCAAATCTGTTGAAATCGGAGTGACCAAAACAAAGTTTAATTTCATCGCAGAGAAATATGCGCCTGTTCCCCGAAATCTCAAGAGCCTGTGAGGCCGAATCGCCATACGCGCGAACCAGACCGCCAACTCCCAGCTTCGTTCCGCCAAAATAGCGCGTTACCACAACCAGGACGTTTTCAAGACTTTTCCCGGTGATCTGATTGTAAATTGGTTTTCCAGCCGAACCGGACGGCTCTCCATCATCACTGTATCGAAATTCATTCCTCGTCAATTCTCTTTCGGAAAGTCCCAGTTGATAGGCGAAACAATGGTGAGTTGCGTCGCGCTCCGCCTTCCTGAGTCGCGCGAGAATTCCCTCTATTGCGTCCTTATCCCCGACTTCAAACGCCCGCGCTCTGAAAATTGATCCCTTTATCTTGGTTTCAATCTCAGATTCTCGCGCTATCGTATCGTACCAGTCTCGCATATTACCGCATTGACCCTTGTTCGGCTCTGAAGCTATCTATCAACAGGAGTCAAGTCAACGAATTGAGTAGGTTTGGGCATGAACGACCTCAACCGATTAATCTATTTTGGAAGTATTCTAATCCGGGCTTGATTGAATCGCGAATCTTTGTATATCTTAGGCGGCATGAGGGTGAACTACTCCAGAAAGATTACTAGAAGCAGATCGAATCTGATCGTGTTGGGCTCATTTTACGTATTTCTTTTCTTGATCGGTATTGTATCTTGCTCCTCCTCAAAAACCGACTTTGAGTCTCACAAAAAAACCGGACTCAAATCGGTTGTGTCCAAGCAATATAAGAAAGCTATAGCAAGCCTCCAAAAAGCTCTGAAACAAAAACCAACTGATCAAGAGTCTATGTTTTTCATCGCCGTGTCATATGAAAAACTGGGCGAATTGGATTCCGCGATTTCTTATACACGAAAGATCATCGCTCTGCACAAACCGAATGAAGAAATCTGCCGCATGCTGGGAAGACTCGCCACCGCCGCCGAAAAGTGGGACTACGCTATTGATGCGCTTGACGGATTGATCATGGCAAAAGTTTACACGCGTGACGAACTCTTTGGTGAGTTCTTTCAGGTTTATGTGTCGGCCGGGCTCCTGGTTCAGGCCTCCTCAGTCTCCGACACTCTCATAAAACTTTATCCCGATAGCTCAGATTTGTATGTTAGGTCTGCGAACGTTAAGGGACAGCTGGAGGAATACGATAAAGCGATTCTTATTCTGGAAGAGGCGATTCGCCGCTTCGGAGCTTCATCCAATGTCTACACAAACCTCGGCGCTATCCATTCCAGACAACGCAACCACCCGCGCGCGGAAATTTTTTATCGCAGGGCGCTGGAGTTGGACAGTTCAAATGTTGGCGCCTGGATGAATCTGGGCCATGCTCTCTCTGAACAAAAACTCTCCGGTAAAAAGCGAGAGGCTATTGCGTGTTACAACCGTGTGAATCCGGAACTGTTCTTCGCGACTCGCCTCGATACAATCATTACACGCCTCGAAAATGAAATTAACGGCCGATAGAGCGACCTTGCATTCATTTCTGTAAGACCGAGCGATTCTCGGGCTCTCCACTTTCCACGTAACCCTTTGCTATCCAGCATATTACGCAACTGCACGAATGGCCGCATTAAAGCGTAGATTTAGCGGGCTAATTCTTTTATCTTGGCTCTGGCGCAGGCCCGTGGCCCTGCCAGACAGGGTGAATCCGGAATAATTCGGGAAATTTCTGAAGTGGAGCTTCTGAAGAAGAACATCCTCAGAATGAGAGGCCAACGCCAGTCTCACCCATCAGGAAAGTTAACCTTTTAGTTCGATGCATTGAAAAGCTCCGGGAATTAATTTTGTACAGATATGATTGATCAAAACCTCATCAGGAACTTTTGTATAGTCGCGCATATTGACCACGGCAAATCTACTCTCGCTGATCGTTTTTTAGAACTTACGAATTCGATCTCATCACGCCAAATGCGTTCGCAGGCTCTTGACGACATGGACCTTGAGCGAGAACGCGGGATTACGATTAAAGCGCATGCTGTGAGACTGGCCTATAAGACCGGTGATAACAAATCGTATCAACTGAACCTTATCGACACGCCCGGTCACGTTGATTTCAGCTATGAAGTTAGCCGTTCGCTCACAGCATGTGAGGGAGCGCTCCTGGTAATTGACGCCGCCCAGGGCATTGAAGCGCAGACTATGGCTAACCTTTATCTGGCGCTGGATAATAACCTGGAGATAATTCCGGTTATTAACAAAATCGATTTGCCGTCAGCGCTCCCGGATGAATGTGAGGCGGAAATTGTTGAGCTACTCGGATGCAAAAAAGAAGAAATTCTCAGATGTAGCGCCAAAACCGGTCAGGGCGTATCTGAAATTCTCGAAGCGATTGTAAAGAGAATACCTGCGCCGAATGGCGAAAGAAGTAAACCACTCCGAGCTTTGATTTTCGACTCGGCTTTTGATTCATATCGCGGCGCCGCGGCATATGTGAAAGTTGTAGATGGTATTCTGAGAAAAGGCGACCACATAAAGTTCTTCTCGCATGCGAAACGATTCGACGCCGACGAACTGGGATACCGGCGACTGGGGAACATACAGACTGCTGAACTGTGCGCAGGTGAAGTCGGCTATCTTTTTGCGGGTATAAAAGAAGTCTCAGATATAAGAGTTGGCGACACGATCACGTCGGCTGACAATCCCGCGGATAAACCTCTGCCCGGCTTTATACCAATCAAGCCAATGGTGTTCGCAGGCATTTATCCTGCGTCGAGTGAGGAATACAGTCAACTTCGCGACGCATTGGAAAAGCTAAAACTTAATGACAGTTCGCTGGAGTTTACTCCGGAGTCTTCTCTGGCGCTGGGATTCGGTTTCAGGTGCGGATTTCTCGGGCTGTTGCATTTGGAAATTGTTACCGAGCGCCTCTCACGCGAGTATGACCAGACTATAATCAATACGGTTCCCAATGTAGTTTACAGGGTGACAAACAAGAATGGCGAAGTTACGACAATTGATAATCCTGCGAAACTTCCCGACCCCGGTTCAATTGATTTTATAGAGGAGCCCTGGGTGGAGTCAACGATTATCGTACCTCCGGAATACATAGGCGGAATAATGAAACTGGCCACCGAACGTCGGGGCAGGTTTGTTAACACTGAATATCTCTCTCAACAACGCGCGTGTATGACAATTCATTTTCCGCTGTGCGAAGTTATTTTTGATTTTTATGACAAATTGAAATCGATCTCTCGCGGATACGCGTCATTTGATTACGGAATCCCCACTTACGAAAAGGGAAAAGTAATCAAGCTTGATATAATTATTAACAACGATCCTGTAGACGCTCTCTCGGTGATTGTTCATCGCGATAAAGCGTATCGCTATGGCAATGCGTTGACAGAAAAACTGCGTTCACTAATCCCGCGCCAATTGTATGAAGTCGCAATTCAGGCGGCTATTGGCAGTAAAGTAATCGCACGAAGCACTGTGAAAGCCCAGCGTAAAAATGTTACAGCCAAGTGCTACGGCGGCGATATTAGTCGTAAGAGAAAGCTATTGGAAAAGCAGAAAGCGGGTAAGAAGCGAATGAAAATGGTGGGTTCAGTCGAAATACCGCAAGAGGCGTTCCTGGCGGCTCTTGAAATCGAACGCTAGATTAACCCCAACGAAATATCCATGCCCAGGTATCACGGCGAGTGGTTTTGGGAACGCTCTCTAACTTTTTTTCTTAGACAAATTCCGACGTTTTTTCGCTGGTTTTTTCTTTACCGGAACCAGCGCCGCCTCAAGAACAGACGCGACATTGTTACAAAATATTAGCTTAAGACCCTTCTTGATTTCAGCGGGAACATCATACAGGTCTTTGCGATTTTCCTTAGGTAATATGACAGTTTTGACGCCAGCGCGGTACGCCGCCAACAATTTCTCTTTGAGACCTCCAATGGGGAGCACTTCGCCTCTCAAAGTTATTTCGCCGGTCATAGCCAGTCGCGGCTGAACAGGGCGGCCGGTAAACAACGAGGCTATCGCTGTAGCCATTGTTATGCCAGCCGAAGGACCATCCTTGGGTGTGGCGCCGGCCGGAACGTGAATGTGTATGTCATGCGTCTGCATAAATTCCGGATCGATTCCGAGGCTTTCGGAGTTAGCGCGCACAAAAGACAGAGCCGCTTTCGCCGATTCCTGCATTACGTCGCCGAGCTGACCGGTGATTGTGAACCCCTTCTTGCCCGGCATGGCGGTAGCTTCCACGAAGAGTGTCTCTCCCCCTACCGAAGTCCAGGCCAGACCCAACGCGACTCCAACATGCTTCTTGTCTGTAATCCTTTCACGGGTGATCCTGGGAGGCCCCAGAAACTTTTCAACTTCTTTGGTAGTCACAGACGTCTTGCGCTTTAGCCCGCCGGCTACTTTACGAGCGACTTTGCGACAAATTGAAGCGACCTCGCGCTCAAGATTGCGCAGGCCAGCTTCATTGGTATAGCTGTTTATCAAGAGTCTCAACGCGCGATCATGAAAACTTATCTGTGATGGCTTAAGCCCATTGTCGGTGATTTGTTTTGGAAGCAAGTGTCGCTTCGCAATCTCTACTTTCTCAATTTCGGTATATCCGGAAATTCGAATAACTTCCATTCTATCGCGCAGGGCGGGCGGAATGGTATCCAGAATGTTCGCAGTTGTGATAAACATCACCTTGGAAAGATCAAAGGGAAGATCAAGATAATGATCGGTAAAACTATAATTCTGTTCCGGGTCCAGTGTTTCCAGAAGAGCCGACGACGGATCTCCTCTGAAATCGCTTCCCACTTTATCTATCTCGTCGAGCATGATAACGGGATTGTTATACTTGGCTCTTTTTATGGCCTGAATGATTCGTCCGGGCATGGCGCCTATGTATGTGCGCCTGTGTCCGCGAATTTCCGCTTCATCCCGCATGCCGCCCAGAGATATTCGCGCAAAAGGGCGTCCCAGCGCCCGCGCTATGGACCTTCCCAGAGACGTTTTGCCTACTCCCGGCGGACCCACCAAACACAGTATTGGACCTTTTTGGGTCGGGTTGAGTTTGCGCACCGCCAGAAATTCGAGCATGCGATCTTTTATTTTGTGAAGACCAAAATGATCTTCGTCGAGAATTCGTTTTGCGCGCCGCAAATCCAGATTGTCTTTGGTGGATTTATCCCAAGGGAGGTCAACCAGCCAGTCAAGATATGTGTGCGAGACTGTATATTCGGCCGACGATGGATTCATTCTCGAAAAACGATCCAGCTCCTTATGAGCCACCTCCCGCACCTGATCCGGCATCTTTGCGGCCTCTATTTTCTTTTCGAGCTCTTCGATTTCAGCTCGATCATCAAGATGGCCCAGTTCCTTACGAATTGCCTTTATCTGTTCCCGCAGAATATAGTCGCGCTGTGATTTACTGAGCTCTTCGGAAGCCTGTGATTGAATTTTGTGTGACAGCTCCAACACTTCAATTTCTTTGTTCACCATCGAAAGAATTCGCATAATGCGCTTTGTCGGATCAATCAATTCGAGAATACTTTGCTTCTCCTGGACACTAGAATTCATATTTGACGCCACCATATCCACCAGGCGCGAGGGTGATTCTTCATTAATCGCCGAAACATAAACTTCGTCATTGAGATATGGCGCCAAATTAACGAGTGTCTTGACCCGCTCCAGAAGATTGCGCTGGTACGCCACCAGCTCTACTGAAGTTTCTTCAGGCTCTTTGATATCTTCTATTATGGCTGTCAAATACGGCTCGGTAGAAACTACGTTGGTTATTTTAATCCGCGAAAGGCCCTGAACCAAAAATCGCACCGCTCCATCAGGAAATCGAAGCATTTTCAAAATTGTTCCGGAACAACCTATTCGACAAAGTCCGTCCGGTCCGGGATTCGAATCTTCGAGGTCTTTTTGAAGGAAAAGACCGATTCGCGTTCCCTTCATGAGAACATCATCAACCAATTTTGAATGCTTCTGCTCGGTAACCATTAGCGGAGCTACCAAATTTGGAAAGACTAGTGAACTTTTAAGAGGTAGAATCGGCGCCGCTTGCGGAGAGTAATCCGCCAGCAAATCTTTGTCATTTCTAGTTGAAACTTCGTTCGGGTCAAAATCTTGTGTCATTTTTCTTTCTCTTTGTCGGGCTAATAGCGCTCGCTTTGTATCAATCGCGTACTGAACTTACAGGAGAGGATTTCTTCGCGCGCCGCGCATCCGCCCTGTATGGAATGTATCGGCCCTTCCCGCTCAGAAATCAAACAAAACCGGAGAATCATAAGTTCCTGGTGAAACTCACTTATTCCCCTCCTGCAATCGAATTAAACAATACCCGCCTCCCCAGGTCTCAGCCCCGGTCCATGATTTATACATTAAAACGGATATTTAGAACATCACCGTCCTGCACAACATACTCTTTGCCCTCAATACCCAATTTCCCGGTCCGCCTGGCTTCCGCTACGGTCTCGCAGACTACATAATTGTCATATCCGATCACTTCCGCTCGAATGAATCCTCTTTCGAGGTCGGTATGTATCACTCCAGCCGCCTTCTGAGCTGATTGTCCTTTTCGAATAGTCCAGGCCCGGGTCTCTTTTTCCCCGGCCGTGAAGAAAGATATCAATCCCAAAAGCTGATATGATTTTTGTATTACCATATCTACAGCGCTGTTTTTGATCCCCAGGTCTTCCATGAATAATTCCCGATCCTCAGATTCCATCTGCGCAAGTTCCATCTCAATCTTCCCGCACAAGACTGCGACTTCGCGGCGCCCCGGTGAAACAACATCCTGCCACGAATCGGTGAGCTCCCCAACAGAACTCAAGTTGTCCTCGGCGATGTTCACCACTATCAACAGAGGTTTTCTGCTAACCAGAGTATAACCGCGCACTTCTGTCTCTTCGGCTGGAGACAGATCCAGCTCCAGGAGAGGTTTTTCCTCTTCCAGCGCCGCGTGCAATTTCTTCAGTACTTCCAATTCTCCCTTGCGCTCCCTCGCAGCGCCACTCAGAACAATCTTCTCCAAACGTGGAATTGCGCTATCAATCTGCGTCAAGTCGTAAAGAATCATTTCGTCTATCACAGTCTTGAAGTCGACTCTCGGATCTCGGGCGCCAGTGAAACTATCCAGTGTCAGAATCAGCGCATCGACTAACTGCAAATCTCCGGTAACGCCAGCGGCGGCTCCGGCGGACTTATTCGAATCCGAACGCATATCCGAATCGAGAATTTCTATTTCCGCGTTGATCATCTTTTTGGAGTTTTCCAGTTTTGCTAAAACTTCAAGCCTCGGATCAGGAACTTGTATATTCGCCCGTGAACTTATTTTCCCGTCGGTGGTGGAAAACCCGCAAGCCGCGGCAAAAACTGTCGACTTGCCTGATTGAGCAAGACCTACGATTCCTATTTTCACTTAGATTAATCTTTCCGAGTCAAGCTGATGCGAACGCATTTATGAAATAGGTGTGAGTATTGGAACGCCGATCAGATTAGCCTGATGTCGCAACTGGTGAAATTGTATCTAAGGCTACGCTCATTGGAAAGCGCTTAGTCGTTATCCTTTGTTATTCGCTTGAGGCGTCATCATAAGAGACAGTCCGCACCAGACCGAACTCCTCCAGATCGCTTTTATATGCGCTGGCGTCACCTGCGACAACAATAATAAAATTATCGGATGAAAACATTCTCCCGGCCGCATGTCGGAGATCGTTCTGAGTAATTGAGTTTAACTTTCCTAGAAAGAAATCATAAAACCGATGATCCAGGTCGGCCGATAGCGCGTCTGCGAAGCGAGAGCTTATCATATTGGCCGTTTCAAACCCGATTGAATAATACCCCCGGAAGAATCTTTTGCACTCTTCCAGCTCTCTCTTGGATATACGAGTT
>JACZUZ010000483.1 GCA_022572905.1 Candidatus Zixiibacteriota bacterium
CGTTTCATGATTAGAGAAGCCATCGACGCCGCAGTGGCCGGCCGTTCCCTCACCATGGAAGAGGCTTCGTCGGTGATGCGCGAAATCATGGACGGGGAAGCCACCCCGGCCCAGCTGGGCGCTTTTCTCACTGCTTTGCGGCTCAAGGGAGAAACCACCGAGGAAATCGCCGGCATGGCCACGGTGATGCGGGAAATGGCCCTCAGGGTGGACGTGGACGGCCCCCTGATCGACACCGTGGGTACTGGGGGCGACGGCAAGAACACCTTCAATATTTCCACGGCCACGGCCTTCGTAGCAGCGGGGGCGGGTCTCAAGGTGGCCAAGCACGGCAACCGGGCCGCCTCCAGCGCCTGCGGCAGCGCCGATGTGCTGGAGGCCCTGGGCGTAAACATTGATCCGGGTGTAGAAAAAACTGAACAGAACCTCAGGGATTTGGGGATTTGTTTTATGTTCGCTCCCCGCTTTCACCCGGCTATGAAATACGCGATGCCCGCGCGAAGAGAACTCGGAGTGCGAACTGTGTTCAATATGCTGGGACCGCTGTCAAATCCAGCGAGAGTAAAGCGCCAGCTGCTGGGAGTTTATTCCCGGGAAGTGATGTCTCTTTTTGCGAACGCGTTGGTTGAGTTGGATGTTGAACATGCGCTGGTAGTTTACTCGAGCGAGGGTATGGATGAAATTTCTTCGCAAGCCTCGACATTCGCTATCGAAGTAAAATCTGGTTCATTAAAAGAATACTCAATTACACCCAACGATTTTGGTCTGGCCAATCCGATCAAGGGTAGTCTCGCCGGAGGAGATTCCGAGCGGAACGCGGAAATTATGCGCGAAACTCTATCCGGCGCCATGACTGCTTATCGCGAGGCTACGCTGGTTAACGCCGCCGCTACATTGTATGTCGCAGGCAAATCATCCGACTTGCGCGAAGGTTATGAAGTTGCCGAAAAAGCGATTGACGATGGTCGCGCAAAATCAATTCTTGATTCATGGATTCAAAGCTAAGTGGACATGTCGAAGTCATTAGAAACTCGAAGCTCCGGGAAAGATTCATTCTTGAATAATCTCGAATCAAGAGAAGGGTGGCTGACGAGCTATATCGTTTCCCTGAAGATGCTCACCCGCAACGCAAAGTTGTATTTGCTGGGCGCTTTTCTGATTGGTATAACGGATGCGAATTTTCATCTGTTGTATAATCTTTATTTGCGCGAGAGGGGACTGGGAGAATTTTTTATCGGGAACATGAGATCATCGGTGGCCCTCGGCGCTACGCTCATTGCGTTGCCTGCGGCGATTATTTTGTCGCGCAGAAAGCTGCAACCAATACTCGTGGCGTCATCCGCTGTCTTCATAATTACGTCGGCTGTAATGGCAGGAATTGATGATATTGGTTACCTACTGCCTGTCGCGCTGGTTTCGGGAATGGCGATTACTTTCTCGCGTGTGGCCTCCGCGCCATTCTATATGCGCAACTCCACGCCAAAGGAAAGACCGCTATTGTTTTCGCTGGGCTTCGGAATGTATGTTCTTTCCGGGGCGCTTGGCTCCCTGGGAGCAGGATATCTTGTTGGGTACTTATTTCAGCAAACGGGTGATATGGTTTTGGCTCATCGTTATGCGCTTTATGGTGGCGTTATTTTAGGCGCATTCGGGATGATACCTTTCGCAATGATTCGTTCCAAAGCGCCGGACAAAAAGGCCGCGCTGGATTTGCTTTCTCTCTCGCGTTTGCGTAAGAGAGGATTTGTATATTTCAAACTGGTCGCGCCATATTTCACGCTAGGTTTGGGAGCCGGGTTGATAATTCCTTTCTTGAATATCTATTTCAGAGATAAATTTGGTCAAACGCCTGATCAAATAGGCTGGTACTTCTTTTTGCTCCAGAGTTCTACCTTTATCGGGATTCTGGCCGGGCCAGCAATTGTGCGAATGATCGGTAAAATCAAGACTATAGTAATAACAGAGTTGGCGTCGATTCCTTTCATGATCGTTCTGGCGTTTACGGGCACGATAAGTCTGGCGGTTGCGGCATTTCTCTTGC
>JACZUZ010000484.1 GCA_022572905.1 Candidatus Zixiibacteriota bacterium
AGAAACTCGCGGCGACACTCAGGAAGCGATTGACATGGCGTATTTCATGGCCGGTGAGGGCCGCCGTCTGCACGGTGAAACCACTCCTTCGGAATTGCCCAACAAATTCAATATGACTGTTCGCCAACCAATGGGAGTTTGCGGATTGATTACTCCCTGGAATTTCCCGATTGCTATTCCATCGTGGAAAATTCTCCCCGCTTTAATTTGCGGCAACACGGCGGTTATCAAGCCCGCGCCTGATACACCTCTTTCAGTTTATTCATTTGTGAAGATTCTCAACGAGGCCGGTCTGCCTCCGGGAGTTCTGAATATGGTCTGCGGCGGCGGGCCGGAAGTTGGCCAGCCTCTGGCTTCTCACCCGGATGTCGATCTGATTTCTTTCACCGGCTCCACCCGCACTGGCAGACTCATTTCCGAAATCTGCGCGCCGACTTTCCGGCATTGCTCGCTTGAGATGGGTGGAAAAAATGTGATAGTAGTGATGGATGACGCGGATTTGGATCTAGCCGTGGATGGCGCGGTCTGGGCGGCGTTTGGAACTACCGGTCAGCGCTGCACGGCGGCATCGCGCCTGGTAGTGCACAGAAAAGTAATAGATAAGTTCACGGCAGCGCTGGTTGAGAGGGCGAACGCTCTCAAGGTTGGGGATGGCCTGAATCCTCGCACCGATGTCGGGCCGGTCATAAATGAGTCCCAGATGAATCGTATCCTAAATTACATTGAGATTGGAGAGCAAGAAGGCGCCACACTCGAATGCGGCGG
Organism: Candidatus Zixiibacteriota bacterium; assembly: GCA_022572905.1. Classification (GTDB taxonomy): domain Bacteria; phylum Zixibacteria; class MSB-5A5; order GN15; family JACZUZ01; genus JACZUZ01. The sequence goes on from JACZUZ010000484.1 coordinate 766, forward strand.
CAAACAGTTGACCGGAGCAAAACACAAAAACGGTTACTTCATCGAACCGACTGTGTTCAGCGGTGTGACACAGAGAATGACCATCTTCAAAGAGGAGATTTTCGGACCTGTGACGGCTGTCATTCCCTGCAAGAGTCTTGAAGACGGTATTCGTATCGCCAATAACACCGAATATGGACTCTCGGCCTCGATTTATACGTCGAGTGTAAATCGGGCCTACAAGGCTATGCGCGATATTTATACCGGATTGTTCTATGTCAACGCTCCGACAATCGGCGCGGAAGTGCATCTACCCTTTGGCGGAACTCGCAACACCGGGAATGGACATCGCGAGGCTGGCAAACAGGCGCTGGATATTTTCTCAGAGTGGAAATCAATCTTTGTCGACTATTCCGGCTCTCTGCAAAAAGCCCAGATAGACGACTAACGAATTCTCAGACACTCAAGAAGCCTCCGGCGAAGCCGAAAAACTGTTGTACGAGAAGAACCACCCGCAATTCGCGGGTGTTTCTTAATTCTTGGGAGAATTGCTCGCTGGTAGTATAAGACACGTCGCGCGGATTTTCCGAAATTAACTTTTCGGGGAAGATCGACCTCCGGAAACACAATGTATGAGTGTTACAAACAAAAAAATTGTCATTGCTCTGGGAGGGAATGCTATTACCCTACCCGATGTCGAAGACACCATTACCAATCAATTTGCGCATACCCGCGACGCTCTGCGCGGTGTGGTTGAACTGATCCGACAGGGATACGGGATGGTAATCACACACGGCAATGGTCCGCAGGTGGGAAACGCTCTTCTCCGAGTTGAAGCCGCCGCAAAGCAAGCGCCTATACTTCCTTTGGGGATTTGTGTGGCGGATACCGAAGGTGGTATGGGATATATGATTGAGCAGTCCCTGCGAAATGTTCTTCATGACTCGGCTATTGAACGCGAAATAGTGACTATTGTTACCCAAATGATTGTCGATCGTCGTGATCCCGCCATCGAGAACCCGACAAAGTTTATCGGTCAGGCCTATTCCGAAGAAAAAGCCAGAGAACTCGAGCGTAAACGCGGCTGGGTCATGAAGCAAAAGAAGGACGGACTCTGGCGACGGGTCGTCGCCTCGCCCGAACCAATTGAAGCTGTGCAGTCGAAGTCCATTGGCGAGCTGGTAGGAAGAGGCGTAATTGTTATCGCAGGCGGAGGCGGTGGGATTCCCGTTTACTACGACGAGCGTGGCTGGCTAGAAGGCATTGACGCTGTAATCGATAAAGACCTGGCCAGCGC
>JACZUZ010000061.1 GCA_022572905.1 Candidatus Zixiibacteriota bacterium
ACGAGTCGAAGCGTATCCCTCATGAAATTGCAGGGAACGCTCAAGAGCCAGTTTATGTGCAGTATGATACGATTCTCTAAGATTTGAAGGAATACGTTTTCGAATAGCCAAGTAACCAAGGAGATCTTGGAACATTCCAAATGCGGTATTCATGGCGAGCTCAACGTGTCCTACTTCATGCATAATTATGGCCGAAGTCTCATCGACGGTTTGAGCCTTGAACGGATGAAAGAAAGTTATGAAACGACCGAACTCAAATTCTGCAGGAGACGTAAGTCGGGAATTTTGGACAGGTAGTTTATCAGACATATGACATAGTCCTCATAGATTACTTCTATGTCAATAGTACACAAATGTACTCACGCAAGATAACACAACCGTTTGAATATTCAACTTGAAAATGTTTATGTCGTCGCACTTTAAGTGTCTCAAGCCCTTGAGGATATAACGCGAGAAGGCGTCTGAAGGATGGTTCTATCGCTGTTGGACATGGTAGGAGTGACTGGGGAGGAATTCTTTATGAAGCGTCGATAGTGGGATTCAATTGGCACTATTTGCACTCGGCTACGGTTATAAATCGCGTAATGAAATCGAGAGAAGCTGAAAGTTGAAAAGATATACTCTCTTAGAAGTAGCTTGACCAATGGGGAGCACTACACTTACCTCTTAACTCTTTTTTTGGTTTCTCATATTCTTAATATGCTCCCCAAATCCCTCAACACTTCCAGAATAAACCTTCCGAAACTTTGTTCGGTAACGATTGAAATGCGGTAAACTGACTTCCTTCATCCAGAAGACGATTATTTTCTCATCAGGTGATAGGCCATATTCTCTTTCCAGAATCTCCGGAATAGTTGGATACGGGAACTTGAATGTCGCTACATACACCGCTTTACGGAGATTTCGATACCGCTTAGGAACATCATCCAACTCGCTGTAAACTGGGACAAGCCGCTTCACAATCAACACCATTTTCTTACCCTAAGGGGAACCTATAGAACCTCTTTACTATCAACCACCTCCTTTTGGCTCTGTTTGAATGCCAGTGGAAACTGAACATGAACGGGCTCATGAAATCTTTCTTTAAGTTTTAAAATCGCATGACCTACTTTCAGTTTATCAATAAATCTCGATTCCTCTGATGTCAGATTCATCGCCCTGCCCATGGTTTGGATATCTCTGCCGCTTCCAAGATTGAAACAGATTTTGCAATTAGTGTTCGCCATGACAGAATGGCTTAGCTTACTCGGCTCCTGGTCTACTATGATTACAGACTGTCCAAACTCCCGAATCATTCTAATCATGGTTTCCATGATGGTCTCTTCCCCTGACATGAACTCTTTTCGACTTGAGAGAATGTGATGAGCCTCCTCAATTACAATCGTATGGCGCAGATATTCTCTTCGACCGGTCAGCTTGCGATAGTGATAGATCCACAACAGTAAACTCTCGATCAGGAAAACCCGCTCAATAGTCGCCAGATCACCCAATTCTATTATAACTTGCCCGCTCAGGAGATCTTCGATTTGCCCCTGTGTTCTCACATTAAGAATCTCTCCCAAAATTCCAGAGAAAGTAAGACTAGCCAGAGACCTTTTCACTGAACTCATCCATAACATCTCACGACCTCGGACGAATTCTTTTTGAAGTGTCTTCTCTAAATCAACGAAGGTGGGATATTCAGTTTTGCCCTCATAAATTCCAAATTGTTTGTACAAATGATCTATACCTTTTCTGAAGAAGTACTCGACACCATGGGCCACAAAGAATGCGTGTTTAATGACATCGATAAGAAGGGGCATCCAGAGCTTTGGATTGATTCCCGGAGGCGGTATCAGCGGATTAAACGTAAACCCACTGTCCGGTGAGCCAATCTCAATGACTTTTAGATTCTCAAAACCCTTTTGTTGTCTTAAGGGTCGGTAGCTTCCTTTCCAGTCAAAGACCAGAAAGGGTATGCCTTCATCCATCAGTTCGGATACTATATTATAGCAGAGATTGGTCTTCCCAGCTCCGGTCATACCGACGATCAGTATGTGTTTAATAAAATCACTCCCAGAAAGACCGATACGTGAATATTCCGTATCAGGATATAGTACTGTTCCTAAACGGAATCTGTCTGGAAGTGTCTTTCTGGAAGGAGGAGGTAGTAAGATTTCATTCTTGTAGCCGCTACCTACGCTCCTCTCATTTAGAATCCTTATCAGACTTTCCAGCTCTGCTATGTCTTCAGGCCCGGACGAAGCCAATCTCGAATACCATAAATGTTTGGCTCGGACGCCCAGAATTGGCTCAAGCCTACGAATGATCTCTTTGATCTCTTCTGAAATTACCATCTTCATATTGTTTGTCGAGGTCGTTTGGGATTAAGAGGCCCAGTCGATCTTGAGCCGATTTCAAGGACTCACGAGTCTCTTGAAGTCTCAGCCTGAGTTTTAACACATCCGTCCAACTCGTTACCCGCTCGAATTCATGTCGCTTGCGAAGACTCTGAATTGATTCTTTGACGCGTCTATTGGTGTCGTCATGTGGGCTTAGATAACGGGCTCTCCATAACACATCCTGTTGCTTGAGGATATCGGTTCCCAGGGCAAGCTGGATGTCTCGGCTGATTTCAGAGCGGAGTTTCATCTCACTCTCCAACAACCTTATTCGCTCCTCGAGATTTCTAACGGGAGTACGTAGCAGTTTATCGAGATTCTTGTGATTAAAGTCCTTGTCTGTAATTGTATTCACCTCCGCTAATATTCAGATATTTCATGTCCAGACTATTTAGAGAGGAGGGAATTCGGAGCGAAGTTTCAGGACCGATTCCGCCGCTCTACGACCCTTGTCGGTGAGGTCAATGGTTTTTGTTCTACCACTGGGTAGAATCGTTACCAGATCACTCTTGGCCAGCTTATCGACTATTGATCTAATGTAACTGCGCGATCCTTTTACGATTCGATTGAGTCTTTCACAATATCTCTGACTTCGCGGTGATTGATGAATCGCCAGCAAAACAAATTGCCATCTGGGGATACTAAGTTTTCGTTTCATGGTGGGAGTTGTTGAGGAAGGTGGGAAATTTAGTTGGGACTATTTATAGGGATTTTCTTTGAAATTGGACGCATGCTGTCCATTTGGGGATTCCAATTATTGGCTAACTGCCAATTTAGCTTACCATCAGCTCTGGATAATTGTAATTGATGACGCTTGGGATCAGCATGAAGCAGAAAAGCGTAGATTCCATGGATGGTTAAATTCGTATAGGCGATTCTGTACAGATTTATATCTGGCTCAACCCCGAACAAGAGGGCGTTCGGAGCTCTGCGGTGAGCGGCCAGGATAAGTCTTCCTGTAGCGCAGTACGGAAATAAGATTTTCTTTCGATCTTCTGTCGCAGGCATTGATTTGCTGACTATTGAGTCGGCCAAGTCTGACTTTACGATTCTAGCTTTCAAGCCCCTTGCGGAATCTTCCGGGGCTACTCTGTCTGTGTATATTTCACCCAGGTGGTCATAATAATCAGAGGTCAGTAACATGTGATCATACACCCGTATCACCGAGTTGGCGAACTCGATGTTCTCGAAGAACCATTCGAACTTGTGATCAAACTTGTAGAACATGGAACCCCGACTGTCAGTCGCTAAAAACTCCAGCATTCTGTCCCATGCGATGGTCTTATCTTTGAATTCTTCGCTAAATACATCCAATACATTCTCGAGCATAAGTCTGACTTTTCGGTTCATTTTTCACAAGATTGTCACCCCTAAATGCTTTTGTAGAATACTTTAATCAATAATATCTATTACCCTGACGGTATAATCCTCAACGCCATCGTGTTTCAACTCAAGCGCGACGCGAATTCTACCGGCGCTCTGTAGAGCGGATCTGATTTTTCGCCACAGAGACCATGAATTCACAACCAGAGCTTTTTCATCAGTCGCTTCAATTATGTATTTGTAATCAGTTCCGGGAAGATTGTCCAAAGTAACGTTTCCAGTGACTTTCTTGATCTTGGCTATCTCCAGACGAGGTATGGTCTCACCGATTCGCAAGCTAAACCAGTCACTCTGCAAATCTTCGAATTCGATTATTTCTGATTTAGATAATCTCATCTCATCCATCATTTTCCATTCTCCCGAATCGCTCAGATTTCAGAGCGGATTCCAGTGATTCCAGTCTTTTTGTGTGGAGTTCATTTAATCTTTTCAATCGCAGTACCGCCGCTTCCTGATCGGCTACACTTTCGACTATGACGTTCACCCTATCCTCTATCTGCCAGATCGCCTCTCTGAGGAGCAAAAGGGTCAGTTTCGGCTGGATATCGGATGATTTAGGCATCCATATTCAAGTAGGATCAAATATATATGGATTGCGCCACTTTTGAGGTACAACGCTATTTAATGCAGCGCTCCAGATCAGTTACAGCTAGTTCCTGAGGTGTAATGGAGAGAATAATTCTACAACTTCCCAGTCACTTCCAAAACTGCGGCGAATTCATCTATGTCGCTGTTCTTGATCATATTGAAAGGGACTTCCGCTACCAGTCTGACTCCGAAGTAGCCGCGCGAATGTCTTACAGACCGCCCAGAATATCTGCCCTTTGCGAATTGATTCTTATTTAGTCCTCTGTACACTTCCAAGTAATTAGTGTCGAGATTGATTATGTACGCCCATTCGCATAATAGGCTGTCAGCTAGAAAGCCACTTGAGTCAATCATGTGCTCTAACCCTTTGTGATATGAATCAAGAACGCCACGAGTTTTGAACAGCAGACAATGCCAGTCTTTGTAGGTGTTGGGAGAAATTGTCAGATCTGAATACTTCTTGTATCGCTCAATCAACTCTGGGGATGGGATAGATTCACGTTTAACCATCCTAATGTGCCAAGCAACATTGCGCATCGCATCTAAATCTGTATGAGCAATGTAATTCATGATTCGCGCTCCAAGGCAAGATGGATAGCTATGCGACAGGCTATAGGTAACTTTGTCCAACCTATCGAATCTATAACCATATGCGCCTCGTGTGGCCATGTAATATGGCCGATTTGAAGCTTCAAAAGGATTGCGCCTGTTTTGAGACGAGAGAAGACGCTGTGACTGAAATTAGCTGCAATTCTCTTTAATTATTACGCTATACTTAAATGTTGGAAATCATTCTAAATAATATTTGTTGGAAGAAGCATACTTGCCCGGCGTTCCAGATTGACTCGTCTGTCAATATGAGGCATATCTCGCGCCACTGATGTTAGCCCTTGCACCATTCCCCAGACAGTTGTCACATCTTCACCCTGTTCCTGACCTGCTACCCACGCAGATTCAAGCTCCTTTTTTGTGAATTGCTTTCCTTGATACTGTTTAAGAATCTCATCCAAAGACTTTGCGGTCGGTGTCTCCATCGCTCTAGTCGCCATAGATTTAATCTCGCTTTCTAAGCTCCGGCTTCCCACAAAATCATTGAGTATTCGCATTCCATCCACTTCGAACCAATGACGTGATCGACTTCTGTGTATGATTCTGAGTTCATTTACGTCTTTCGCTCCCCAAACGATGTGATTCTTGCAAACATAGTTGTAAAGAAAAGTCGAAATACCGAATGAGGCTGATCCTGTTTCAGAGTTCCAGCAAAAGAACCCACGACCGAGCTTTGAGTTTCCAACCTGGACTGGATTCTCATCATTTACCATGAAAGCGAACATATCTCTGTCAGAGGCATAGAGACCGCTCGGGTCTGACTCGTCTTTCTCACTGGAATGTGGCACATGCCAGCTAGTTCCTTCAATTGCTTCCATAATGCTCTCAACAACATCAGCGTCCCAAATCCTCCCATAGGTTGAACTCGTAAATGCAGCTGCGACTCTGTCTGTGTAACGATCTTCCGAAGAATTGTATTTTCTTATCAGGACTTGGCATTCTTCACGATTTGCATTCAAACCGTATTGGAGGCAAGAGCATGCCAAACTTGGAGGCAGTTTTCTCAAATATTGCGCTGGAGCGCCAGCCATTGCGGAAAGCTGGCCAAAAGACCAATTTGAGAGACGCATCGGCTCGCTATGTCCATTAAGATTTATTCCTCCTTCACCTGACTCTTTCAGTTCGATCCTGCCAACTGTGAGCATCATTTGATGAGACGCCAGTCCTCGTTTGTGTGTGTAATCGTAGAGCGATTCCAGGCTGGAGAATCTCTCGTCAGGTGAGCGAGTAGCCCATTGCCGATGCGCGTCCAAGAGATTTGTATTCATTCCTCATACTAAACCCCACTTCTATTTAAGCTTTGTATCATTTTACAGGCGCCACCCAGTGATCTGCATTGATTGAATTGAAGAGTATATATGTCCCTACCACCAATTAACAGGCGATAACTGGCACGGGGCCGCCTTGTACCAGACATTGGAGTAATCCACTCCATAGCGCAAACCCGGAAACTCTGGCTTAACTACCATATCTGGTTCAACCAAACTACTTGCCGAAACACTCGCATCTGTATTTACATCCCAGTCGTGCCGCAAATTGGGGCCGCGCCACCCTGGAAAACAAATTTAACAATGTAGGTCGCGTCACCGATGTCAATGGAATTGCTCCCATTCGAATCAGCCTGATCAAGGCAGGGCGGAGCGCCGCCGCTTTGGAAGATGTATTTAACTATGAATGTTGCGTCTCCGACATTCACATCTCCACCGTCGTCAGCGTCACCGGAGATCGCGCAACAGCATGGACTTGTTGGGTTGAATGGACAGGGATCGCAACCATTGGGTAATCCGTCACCATCCGAATCTAACGTGTCATTGAATCCCGGACAAATATCACAGCCATCCGGCGCTCCATCGGAATCCGAGTCAATCGAATCGTCAAATCCCGGACAGATGTCGTTGCAATCAGGAGTTCCATCTCCATCCGAGTCAGTATCAGATACACCACATCCGCAGACGCCTGACTCAATCTTGCTCGAATCTGATGGACAGTTATCACAGCCATCGGGAGTTCCGTCACTATCGCTGTCGATATTGTCATCAAATCCCTCACAGACATCGTTGCAGTCAGAGACTCCATCTCCATCCGCATCTGACAGTGTGACGTCAAACGGAAAAGCGCCAATATCGGCCACCGAACTGTCAGCGTCTTTCGGGAACGTCGGATTGCCAGCGTCAATGCATGGAGAATTACACAGGAGATGAAAGTCGAACGGCGATCCTCCAACAAATAGAGGATCAGCGCTTATGTCGTTGGTTCCCGGGCTAACACCTCCATAATTCCATCCATTTCCCCAAACATCATTATAATCAACAAAAATGCTGTCGATTTCAACGATAAGACCGCCATTATTATTGTTAACAATTATGTTGTTTTGTACGTCGACATTGATTGCCTGAGGGTGGACAAAAATCCCCCACCCGTTACCGCTAATTGTATTGTTATACAATTTGGTGCTCGCATCTGATGTGACAAATATACCATACACCCCGTTGCTATAAATGACATTCTTCTCAAAAAGCCCTCCATCTTGGGTGACAAACCCAATATTCGGATTATCAACGATAATGTTGTTACGGACTATCCAGTTTCCATTTCCGGCTGTTAGAAGAAAAAGACCACAGTTGACGGTATTATCTGTAGAGCCAGTACCAGAATTCATCAGTGTAAAACCTGCTATTTCACCCACTGTTGGACGCGCAAAGTTTCTTATGAATATGCACTTACTCACCCCTCCGGCATCTATTATTGTATTCTCAGCTCCAGAGCCGAGCAAATAAAGACTCGTTGAACACTTGACTTGCTCATTATATGTACCTGGCGCCACCAGAATCGAATCATTATCAATTGCTAAATCCACAGCGTGCTGGATAGTTCTAAATTCGTTTCCGACACTTCCATTACCACTAACGTCACTCCCGGAAACAGATACATGCCATGTCGCAGAAGCTTTAATCACGCGATCATTGCTTATGAGGGAATAGTACTGACTGGACGCCAATGTTTCCAATGTACCTTTATGTCCTACAGTTACTCGGTAGTCGCCGGGCGGAGGAGAAGCGACATAGATTTGTTCTACATTATCCCGAGTATTATCCCCTGTGATTGCGGCGGAAGAAGGGCTAGCAGGGTTCAGCACATATGGTAAATACGTTTGCAATGATGAAATGTGTTCGAGGCGGATGTCAAGATCATTTACAAGTATGGGAGTGGTTGGATTTAATGATGGAGGCGGGGAAGTTACGCTTGGGTCAGTCCAGACCAGAGTTAATCTGAT
>JACZUZ010000062.1 GCA_022572905.1 Candidatus Zixiibacteriota bacterium
TGCGAGCTTGGTATCTGTTCTGTTAATAATTCTACTTTTCAGACTTTGAGTAGTACGTTAGCCGGGTAGCCCGCCCCTCTGGGGTGGGTTTCTAGGGCGCTATCCGTAATGATCGCTTCATTACGGTTGCTTCTATTCTTCGCATTTTATTGATAGCCACCTTCCCAAATAAACCTAGCGCAGAGCGCCGGACCACCACACACAAATCTTCAATTGTCGAAAGTACAAGACTTTCGACCTACAAGAGTCTAATGAAACCCGGACAAATATCTGGGCCACCCAAACACATCATTCAAGCCATAGGCGCTTACCTACCACCCAACCGAAACTTTTGTGCCGAAGCCGGGGCCGAGCGCTAGGCAGTTTGTAAATAGTCTCGCCGTGCCTTTCCAGTATCCTCTGAAATCCGGGCCGCCCGCAAACAATATAATCTGCCCGCGTCCCATTCCTTCGCGCGTCATATAGGCCGTGTTCGCCCAGCGTTCGCGGGCCTCGGGCCAGAGTAGTCCGCCGATCCGGCAGTTCTCGGCGTCTTCAATACGCGCGATTGTTTCCACCGGCGCTTTGGACAGGAACGCGTAGCTGGTATACAGCCCCGCGCCTACGCGCGTTTCACATCCGAAGGCCGGCCAATTTTCATTGTCGAGTTTCGTATTGAAAACAACACCGCGTGGCTTGAAAAGATCGCGCGCGCGTTTATCTTCGCGCTTGAGCGCTTCAAGATCGGGCTTACCATTGTCTTTCTTTTCGTCGTCTGATTTTTCGGGCGCTTTGTAATGCCAGAGCTGGTTTGTGTCGACTGTTGGTTCTCTCTGGAAGAGTTCAAAAGCATTATCCTCTGCGAACTCATCGAGTTTCTCCAACGAATTCCGGCGCAAACGCACTGAGCTCATTTCGCTGGCGCTGTCTGCGGCCCAGGCGGCGGATGTTCCCACGCATATCAGCGTGCCGCCGTCCTTCACCCAGCCCTTCAATTTTTTCGCGCCGCCTTCGCCGATAATTTGTTTGACAGTACCCACACTGCCCCGGACCGATGGTAGTATTAGGACATTGTAGCGCTCAAGATCAAGGAAGCCGAGATTGCTCAGGTTCAGTATCGAATGGCTGACTTCCAGCTCACGGTCCATGTGATGCCAGAGCGAACCGTAATCGGTGAAACTAACACCCGGTCCGCCGAAAATTCCAATACGCGGGAATTCCAAATTGTGGAAACTATCGGCGCCCAAATCTGAGCCGGTTTGAACGATAGCGGTGTTCACGCCATATATTTTCAAGCCGAGCTGTTTGGCGTATTTGGCAATATGAAATGACACAGAGCGGTCATTGTATTTGCGGCGAATCAAAAGCGAACCGGCGGAGAATTCACGTCCGTCAACTCTGAACGGGCGCTCGGATGATTGCACTTTGAAGCCGGATTCAAGAAGTTTGATCGCCAAAATTGGAGCTTTGTCGGATTTGTAATCGATAACCCAGCCGTATTTGGGATCGGCGTTGATCACATCACCTTCCGGTTGTGACACTTCGGTGATTACTTTCGTTCTTGAAGTTACTGCGGAGTTGGTGGCCAGAATTCCGCAATCGTATGCCAGAGAGAGAGACCATGATGAGAATTCATAGAGTTTCGAGCCGCTCCATTTCTCAGCCTCGCGGCGTTCATCCTCGAGGAAGTCCTTCGGCAAATGCGGATCGAACTCCATCGCGGCCTTAATAAGCGGACGTAGCGGCTGGCTGAGTTCGACTATATAGCTTCCGGCGGGTATGGATATATTCTTCACTGTTTCGCCGAATGTATTCTTTGCGCTCGCTAATGTACCCGCGCTGGTGGTTTGTTTAACCTCGGCTCCAAGTCCGAGCAGAACTTCGGCAAGGCGGTTCGCGCGGTTTGGATATTTGTCTGTCGGTATTACAAATCTGCGCGGGGTCTGGCTTTTGCCAGCTTCAATTGCGTTGATTTTAGTCTGATAGAAGCTACCGAGTAGCGCTCTGCGATTTCGCGCGGTCGTTTCCAGATTGGCAATAGAGCTTATGAACTGATGATGCACCGCTTCGCGATAGCTCAAGATGTAACCGTCGCGTTGCTTCACAGGCGAGCCATCCGCGCCCGCTTGTTCATAGAGCAATCCTACTGCGCCGATATACAGCGCCCAGGCGGAGCCATAACCGGGATACCACTCCTCGTGCCATTCTTTGGTGTAGTAGCTCCAGCCATAGCGATCAAAAGCGGTGGCGTGATCGGCGCTGTAAACGCTCCACCAGCTAAAGAGTGTATCGGGAATATTGAAATTGAGAGGCTCGCGCGGCGGATTGAACAGATAGCTCGAATTAGCGCCCATTTCATGCGCGTCGACTAACATTTGCGGAGACCACTCAAGTATGGCGCGGACTTTGCCTTGCGTCTCGGGATGTTCGAGCAGAATCCAGTCGCGGTTAAGGTCAAATAAATAATGATTACCGCGCCCCCAGGGCCAGAAACCGCTGTGCTGAAGCGCCTGCGCGTCGGTAGAGGGAATACTCGTGGCATGCGAAGTTAACATGGACAAATAGCGTTCGCGGCCGTCGGGATTTTCGGACGGATCAATAATTATCACCAGCGAATCAAGCAACATCAGTGTGCGCTCATCTTTTCCAGCGGCGAGTTGGTAGGCCAGTTCAACCGCCGCGTCCGCTCCGGAGATTTCATCTCCGTGAATAGAATAGGCCATCCAGGCCACTGCGGGCGAGTTGTTGATTATCTCAGTCGTCTTTGCGTTGCGATACGGCGCACTGGGATTAGCCAGAGAGAACACATCGGCTTTGATTTCATTCAAGCGCGCCATGTTCTCTTCAGATGTAATAGCCAGATACACGAGTGGGCGGTTTTCATGCGTGCGGCCATACTCAAACATCTCCACTCGCGGACTTACGGCGGCCAGCGCCGTGAAGTAGTCGTGAATATCTCTAATGCGCATCGGTTTGGCGCCAGCTGTGCGCGAAATACATTTGGTCGGAACGGGGACGCTTGCGTCATAGATTCCGTTCTCATAAAACGGGCGGTTGTTCGCCGAAAGCGATTCATAGCGCGGCGCCTGATAGCGGGGGAATGCGCGCGCGTTGGCGGCCAATATTCCGAGAAGCGCCAGAGCAATAAATAGTTTGTTAGTTATCCGTGAGATAGAACTGGGTTTCATGTTTTCTCCTTTTATGAAAAATTGATTTCGCTTTTGAAAGTAATTAGCCTGGAATTTGAAAAGAGGCCTGATTCGGATTTGGCTCCTACAGGCAGTTGGTTCGTTGAATCTAGCGAATCGACAGGGAAAGGCAAATGGGAGTAGGGCGCGCTATTTCCCTTTCGGAACAATTTAGATGTCGACATAACCCGTTGATTAGTAGCCGCTTGCAAGAAATATTCTACATTCGGGAACTTGCATATGCGTATATGCGTATATATACATGAACGAAGTGGAGATTATATAAGACGTACTTGGAGAAAGATAAAATGGCCATCAGGAAGAAGACAACAACACGAAAAAAGGCAGGCGTCCGGAAAACGGCTGACAAGACCGGAAAGAGAACGGCGAAAACAAGGGAGAAAGTTAATACGGAGGTAATGCCAAACGCGTTTCGCGCTCTCTCTGATCCGACCCGCCTGAAAATGCTTTTTATGCTCGAAGGGAAGCCGCGCACGGTGGGTGAGATAGTGGATTTTTTTGATCTTTCCCAGCCGACAATATCGCGGCATCTGCAAACTCTGACCGCGGCGGGTTTGGCGATTCGCACGCGCAAGGCGCAGAAAGTTTATTACGCGATGCATCCTCAGAATATGCGTATTCTCTGCACTGGGTTGGCGGTTTCATTCCCCTGCTGCCAGATGGAAGTGATAACGATTTCATCAAGTAGAGAAGAATGTTGTGACTCTGGCGATTCGGAGTTCGCAGGCGGAGGAAAACAAGAGAGAAAAAAGAAAGGAGCGCTTATGAAACGATTCATGGTTCCGCGCGCCGCGCATTGTTGCGAGGGCGCCTGTAGGTAGTCCCGGGCAGGACTTTAAAAGGCCCGAAATGGCCATTATTTTTTGGTCAACCCTTCCTCGATCATCCTGCGCTAGAAATCGACTCTGCGCGGGATGGTCGCGCTGGCGCCCGCCGGTGTTTTCTACCGTTTCCCTCCTTTTGATCGTTTACCATTCATTGACTATGTTCTCTTGAGAGTTATATAGGATGACCGACTTGATGAGAAAGACATAAACATGAAACTAGTAACCGCCGAACTTATGCGTCAGATCGACGACGCGACAATTGAAGGCAAGGATAATCTTTGTCAGCCTGTGCCGTCGCTGGAGCTAATGGAAAACGCCGGGAGGGCGGTTGCCGAAGCGATCTATGAAGATTTTTTTGAGGACGCAAAGAAAAAGCGCGTGGCGATTTTTTGCGGGAAAGGCAACAACGGCGGTGATGGCCTTGTTATCGCGCGCTATCTGGCCGAAATGGGCGCTCTGGTGACTGTGTATCTTCTGGCCGAGCGTGATGAACTCTCCGATGACGCGCGCGCGAACTATGACAGAATCGCGAAGTCCAAAGCTAAGCTGAAAGTCGTCGATGAAATTGCCGATATGCCCGAGCGTTTAATTGCGGATTTACAAATTGACGCGATTCTGGGGACAGGTTTCAAGGGCGCCCCGCGCGGATTGGCGCTTGATCTGATCAGCTACATCAATTCGCAGGACCTGCCAACTTGCACTGTTGATAATCCCTCGGGGCTAAACATAGACACCGGCTCGGCGCTCGGAGAAGTCGTCAACTGTGAGCGCAGTTATTCGCTCGCGCTACCAAAACGCGGCCACTATATCTCGCCCGGGCGGGAGCTGGCGGGAATTGTGCGTACAGCGCCGATTGGAATTCCCGACAAAGTTGTTGAGTCTTTTGACATAAAAGAAAATTTGATCACCCCTGAGATGGTGGCCGAGTTTCTCCCGGTTCGCAGACCCGATGCGCACAAGGGCGAGTTCGGGCGATTGTTCCTGCTGGTCGGCTCGGCCGGATTAACAGGAGCCGGAGCGCTAGCGGCCGAAGGCGCCATGCGCAGTGGTTGCGGGGTGGCCACCCTTGGTTGCCCGGACACACTCGAACATATATATGAAATCAAATTGACCGAGGCGATGACACTAGGTTTACCGTCTGTGGGGAAAAAAGGCGCGCTGGCTTTGCGGGCGCTTGGTCCGGCCTTAGAAAAAGTTCGCAAGTCCGATTCTGTTGTGATCGGCCCGGGACTGGGGCTTCATCGGGACACACAGGAACTTGTGCGGCGCATAGTCTGGAAACTTCCCAAGCCGTCGGTTCTCGACGCCGACGCATTAACAGCGCTCTCCAAAGACACATCGGCGTTAAAATCGGAACATCCGGTTCATGTCTTAACGCCCCATGCAGGGGAGTTTACTCGACTGACCGGAAAAGATATTCCCGCTGATTTCGAACAGAAACTTGAATTGATTCGCGAAGTGGCTCTTGAGTTCAATTGTGTTTTAATCTTGAAAGGCTCACCGACATTGATTGCCAACACAAACGGACAGGTGTACTTAAACCCAACCGGCAATGCGGGAATGGCCACAGGCGGTTCGGGCGATGTTCTGGCGGGAATGATCGGATCATTTTTGGCGCAGGGTGTTTCACCCGTTCATGCGGCGATTGTGGGTGTGTACCTTCATGGCCTGGCGGGTGATATTGCGGCCAACGAAGTTGGCCAGCGCTCGCTTATCGCCGGAGATTTGATTGAATGCCTTCCCCATGCCTTCGAAGCGGTGGAAGGGTGATCTCTTCTTAGCGTGGGTTTTGGAGATTGAGAGGGATGTCCGATATCTCTAGTCTCTTTCGCATAGACTGTCTGTCAATCTTTCCTTCTGAATAGTCCGACAGGATTTGCTCAGAGTGAGGGGGCAGATTACATACATCCGCCGGAAGCAAGTAACATCTCAATGCCTCGTGCGTTTCCACAATAAATAGTTGCAGTTTTTTCAGATAGTCTTCTCCAATGTCTTTTTCAATTGCGTGGAGGAAATAACCGAGACGCCCGTATGTTTCCTTAAACCACTCCATATCGGGTGCTACAACACTTTCACACGGAATTTTTGCAATCTCAATCACGACATTTGTGAAGTCTGCGATTCGATCCGCGACTATCTGATTAGGGAACATTCTGATAAAGTAATCTCCTGGTCTATATCTCTTCAACGCATTTTTTGAAAGTTCTTCGTCCGGTGATCTATCGAATGATCTAAGATATCGGCGCTCAAATGCAATTCTTTCCATACAATATCTCAATTCGAGCGCTGCGTAAAAGTATTCACGAATCTCAGTAGCGTTTTTAATTATTGCTTCACAATTCTTCCAATGGTTGGGTGAGCTAGGTTTGTAATCAAGTTTCAATTGTACCATATTCCTCCCCATTTCCGTGGGCGGCAGATGTCCACATCTGCCCCAATCAAATCGAACATATCCAATCTGTTGTCCACAGCTCTGTAGGTCAAGAGCGCCTCGGTCTTGACTATTGTTTCCTTACCAAAAATGAAGAGTAATAGTCAAGACCACGATGGCGCTGATAGCGCCAATTGGGTCTTGCCCTACGAAGATTTAGAATTCCGGGCGCCCCACACCTTGGGGTGGGCGCTTAGATAAGCGCTATCATTCCTCTATCTCAAGCGAGAGCGTGTTAACTTTCCCAAACGACGACAGCGGTTTGTCGAACCGCGCTGTGTCGCCAACAACCACAATCACAAAGCTATCCGGGTGTAGGTATTCGGCGGCGGTTCGGTTGCAGTCCTTCCAGGTGACAGCCTTAAGCGCTTCCAAATCAAGTTCGGTTTGGTTTTCGGCGAAGCCATAGAGTAAATCACTCGCCACCTGCTCGGCGATCTGATGCGGTGTTTCGTACTCGAAAACAAAGCTGTTGAGTATTGCTTCCTTTGAATCTTTGAATTCTTTTTCTGTGATTCCGTTTTCGTGGACATTGGTTATGATCTCAAGAATCATATCCAGCGCTTGTCCGGTGGCGTCGGCGCGTGATTGACAAAAAGAGAAGAACACACCGCCCATTTGACGACGGACAAAATAACTCCCCACAGAATAAGCCAGCCCCGCTTCACTGCGGATTTTCGTTGTGAGTCTGCTTGTGAAGCCAACGCCCAGCGCGTAGTTCATTATTCGCGCCGCATGGCGGTCATCATTGTGAAACAAACTCACCCGATGTCCCAGCCGGAACGATGTCTGGCTGATATCTTTTTTCGCGTAATAGATTCCCGGTTTTGCGGGAGGCAGAGGTTTTTGCGTTTGGTCGGTGACGTCCGGGCCACTCCATTTGCCAAGGCGCTCAGATAGCGCTTGCTTAATTTCGTCAAGCGACAGATCGCCGGAGATAGCCAGATAGCAATTGTTTGGTTTATACTTTCCCTTGTATTGAGATTTTACCAGACTTTGATTGATCGCGTTCACAGATGTTATAGTTGGATAGTTGCCATATCCATGGCCGTCATAGACCGTTTTGTAAAACAAGTGTCTGGTGGCTCCGGTGGGTGAATCAAATTGCCTGCGAATTCTATCAATACGATTGGATTTTTCAATTTCCAATTTCGCCGAATCGAAAAGCGGAGCTGTCAGAATATCCGCCATGATCGCAAAGACTTCCGCGAAATCCTTTTTTAGCGTACGCATGCTGATCGTTAATCTATCCGCTTCATCACCAGAACTTATTGACGCGCCCAGAAAATCCAGCGCTTCGTCAACTTGCTCGGCGCTCTTGTTACCCGCTCCTCCCGAGCGAAGAAGGCTTGCAGTTATTTCAGACAACCCGACCTGCAATGTCTGATCATAATAACCGCCACCGGGGAAATACATTGTTAAGCGGACAACTGGAAGTTCGTGGTTCTCAAGAAAAACAACTTTAATTCCGTTGTCGGTTGTGAATATCTCTACCGCTGGAGCTTCAAATATAAGCAGCTCGGACTGCATCTCGCGGGGATCGGGCTGAGCGCTGGCATATGCGGCGAGTGTCAGGAGAAAGAGAATTGATATGGCGTGTTTCATTTCCCCGCCTCCTTATTTGAATTGGATTCTTCAATTGGAATAAGTGTCGCCACCGTACGATTGTTTTCTGTGAGATAATTTTTGGCGACTTCCCGGATCATTTCCGACGTAACAGCCTTCATCTCGTCCAGACGGGTCAACATAAAGCGCCAGTCCTTTGCAGTGGATTGGTATTGCGCGAGTT
>JACZUZ010000063.1 GCA_022572905.1 Candidatus Zixiibacteriota bacterium
AGCGTAGACGCGTTCCACGCCCAAGCCTCCGATGACGACTCCGTCAAACCCGAAAGTTAGCAGAATGTATTTGTTATCCCTTGCGAGATTGTAGACCAGTTCGACTGCTCCTCCAAAAATCTCATCGTGAGGTGATGAGTCTTCCAGCAAATATAGCAATGAACCATCAATGCCCGAGTGCGCTCTGATAATTCCGGGAGCTGGAACTTTCGAAGAAAAGATAATATCTGCGTGGGAGTCACCGTTCAGATCTGCTCCGCCGAACTTCGCTTGTCCGACCTGACTATTCTCATCGCCGTCAAATGTATATAAAATGTCGCCTGTTTTACCTGAGTAAACATACAATCGGCCCGACTCGAATCCGTTCGCATTGTGACGCCAGGCCCCAACAGCGAAGTCATCCGAACCGTCGTTATTAACGTCACCTACCCAGCTCACAGAACTGCCAAAAAGGTCACCCGCCATCTGGCCAACCTTTTCAAAAATCAATTCTCCTGTTCTCCCTGAGTAGACATACACCCTACCGGTGTCGAAGATACCCCCTGAGCCCACCAGAATATCGGAGTAACCGTCGCCGTTCGCATCGCCCTCGCCATCAATAGATCTCCCGAATCCGTATATAGTGGAATCACCGTTTAGGGTGTAAATCGTGTCTCCGGTTAAGCCGGAAAAAACGTAAACACGGTAATTTCCCGGAGCGCATACGGCAATATCATCTCGGCCGTCATTATTTATATCACCAATACCTGTCAGCGCTTGACCAAACTCGCCCGACTCTCCATCAATTGTTCGGATTAGTGACCCGTCTAGTCCGGAATAAATGTACGCCCGGCCTATAGCCGGCGAAGTACTATCCACTCGGTAAAACTGCGCTCCTATCAAAATGTCTGAAAAACCATCGCCGTCGATATCGCCTGCGTCCGCAACCGCGCTTCCAAACCAATGATATGGGCCCTCGCCGTGGAACGTAAACACCGGCGGACATTCAGCGCGAATTTCGGGTGTAAACAAAATTGAAGCAATCGCAAAGACGATTACGAGACTTGACGTTGTAGCGTTCCTGAAATTCATAACAACACCTCATTTGTTGTAATGAGATACTATGTAGTAAAGATGGCTTGGTGTCTTCTGTGCAGTGTGACGGCTTAACACTGGCTGTAAAGCATACCATTCAAATATACTATCAAATCTCCCATTGTCAATACGTCAATTCGTGACAAGAGAAATGAATCTCAAGGCATATTTACTCTTTGAGAACGTAGTCTTTGATTTTCTGCGAAAGTGTATTGCGGTGAATGCCGAGCTTTTCCGCCGATTCGGTTATATTCCAGTTGCAACGCTTGAGTATAACTTCTATATGGCGCTTTTCGATTTCGTTTAGTCGTTCGGGATATTCCACAACCTCCCCGCCACGAAGTCCCGCGAACAACTCCGGGCCAAGCTCGTTTGAGCGCGAAAGTGTCACCGCGCGCTCAATCATGTTCTGCAGTTCGCGCACATTCCCCGGCCAGTTGTATTTGCATAATACGTCGAGTGCCTCTGATGAAAAACGCAGGTCCGCTTTCCCCGCCTTCGCGCTGGAAAGCGCGAGCGAACGCTCAGCGAGAATTGGAATATCTTCCGGACGATCAACAAGCGCCGGAAGTTCTATTCGCACTACGTTCAGGCGATAATACAAATCCTGCCGAAAAGACCCTTCGTCGAGGGCCTTTTCCAAATCCAGATTTGTCGCCGCCACTACTCGAATGTCAACGTCAACCGTAACTTCAGATCCAACACGTTCGATTTGTCCGGTTTCCAGCGAACGCAACAGCTTCACCTGCATCGCTGGCGGCGCCTCGCCAATTTCATCGAGAAACAGCGTTCCTTTGTCGGCCAGCTCAAATCGCCCGAGGCGGCGTTTATCCGCTCCGGTGAATGAGCCTTTCTCATGTCCAAACAATTCAGATTCCAGCAACGTCTCGGGGAACGCGCCACAATTGACCGCCACAAAGCGCCCCTCGCATCGCGATGAGCCCGCGTGTAGCGCGCGCGCAACCAGCTCCTTGCCCGATCCCGACGGTCCTGTTATCAAAACGGGGCTGTCAGAGTTGGCGGACAGCGAGATCAATTCGCGCACTTTTTCTATTCCAGCTGATTTACCGAGAATTCTCGTCGTCTGAACTGAATCTTGCAACAACTGGGTGGATCTCGCCGATTCACGAACCAGGTCAAATTGCGCCCGGGCCTTCTCAAGATTGACGGTCAATTCATCCAGCTCAACCGGTTTGGTCTGATAATGAAACGCGCCCGCTTTCATTGCGGCGACGGCTGTTTCCACCGACCCGAACGCGGTCAGGACAATTATCTGCGCCGACGGCTCAAGCTCCAGCAAGCGCCCGATTAGCTCAATCCCGCTCATTCCGGGCATCTTCATATCCACAACCGCAACCGACGGCGGCTTGTCTTTGGCGAGACGCAATGCCTCTTCGCCCGTCCCGGCCTGGGTAATGGGATGTCCGCGCTTTTCGAAATATCCCGCCAGTAGCGCCCTCTGCGAATCTTCGTCATCGACGAATAGAATCGGAAAAGGGGTTATTGATTTTGCGGTTGTGGACATACTCTTCTTGAAAATACTGATCGTGGAAATACTCTTCTCGACCAACGCTAGCAACATAGCTAATACTTATACATTCGGCCTAGGCCATAGATAAGGTAAGGACTTGAAGGACAAAGGGGAAATAGTGCGCGGCAAATGTCCACATCTGCCCGGTCTAAAAAATACAAGGAGCCTTGAGGCGCGCGAGGAATCTAGCGACGACGTAAGTAATAATTCGATTCAGATACTTCGTCGCCAAAGGCTCTTCAGCATGACAGAACAGAATCGCTTTTGTGTGAAATTGATTGGGCCGCCCGACCCAAGGGTTGGCTGCCACCCATGGAATGGGCGCCAATTATTCACCTTCTGCCGCTCATTGAGAGCAGCATGGATTGGGGCCGACGCCTTGGAGATACTGAGCCAAATAAATGAGGTCGGCTAAATCAACTGCTCCATCACAGTTTAGGTCACTTGCTATAAAATTAATTGGGGAAGAATTACAATCTAAGTAGTAGTCTTGCAGAACAGCTAAATCTTCAGCGGTGACAAAGAAGTCTCCATTGACATCACCGCACAACGTGTCACATACGTCTCCAGCGCCATCACCATCTGTATCTTCCTGTCCGGGGTTGAAAACTAAAGGACAATTGTCGCGGTGGTCAAAAATTCCATCAAGATCAGTGTCGATCGAATCGTTGGTGAGAATCAAGGCGCCGGCAAATCTCGGAGTTCGATCAAGTCCCCCGACTAGTGACGCCAGCCAAGGACCCGCAGGAGGAACAAATGTTGAGTCAATTACGAGCGAACTGGACAATGTCCAGGTATTGCCCGGTTTCAATGAGAAAAACATTGTTGCATAATCCAGATTAGTGCCAGGCCCGAACAGTTTGAAACCAAAAAAATCAACGCCACCAATGAGTACGCGCGCATTGTTCGAATCAAGCTTCACGAAAGGAAACGCCCATGCGAGAATTCCCGGGCCTAAGACAACTGAATCCAATTTCCAATTTATGGAATCCTGCGGTGTGGTACCCCAGGTAAAACCTAGAACCGCTGCAATCCAACCAGTATCGTTTGACACGAGCACGTTGACTGCGAAGGATGAGTCACCTACGGTGAGTGTTGAGTCGATTCCAATCAATGATAATTTTACGGTGTCAGTTAGGCTTGGGGGCGTTTGCGAATGAGCGGAGTTAATGGGAAATAGAATCATTAGCGACGTGATGATCATCGCCCTTCGCAATACGCCTCTGATTGATGAACCATACATGATCAATTCCTGATAAGTGTCTTTGTGCTTCTGTTTGGTGACTATGCTCAGCAGATATATACTATTTCGAATATAGCCCAATTTGTCTCGTAAACAAGAACGAAGTGTCATTCCGAGCCTGTGTCGTCCATGATTTGGCGAGGAATCTAGCGACGACGTAAGTAATAATTCGATTCAGATACTTCGTCGCCAAAGGCTCTTCAGCATGACAGAAGAAGTGAGACCCAATGCCCACACATTGCAGGAATCATATTCCCGTCGCGCCGCACACAGGAAATTCGCCGTCCTGGAAGATGAATTTAACGATATAAGTCGCGTCACCAATGTTAACATCGTTTTCACCGTCAGCATTCGCTGCATCTAGGCAGGGCGGAGCGTCGCCGTCCTGAAAGATATACTTCACTATAAATGTCGCGTCGCCCACATTTACTTCACTACTGAAGTCCGCGTCACCGGCAAAGGCGCAGCATCTTGGCGTTAGAGTTGGTAAGTATCCTTCTACATCATCTTCGAATCCCGGATTATGCGGCCAATAAAGGAACAATGGATAAAGAGAATTGTCCGGCGTTGGCGCATTTATCGGGGACAGGACCGTCCACGAGATTTCAATTGATCTTGGAACAGTTGACTGCGGAATCGAAATTGTAATCGTCTCGATCTCAGTTCCACCGGAATCTAAGGGAGCGCCCCAGTGCGAAAAGTGCGTAAGAAGTACAACACCGGAGTCAGCAACGATCCTACTTGGGCAAAAATCGATTGCTCCAATACAGGGACCTTCTATTATGGATAGAATATTCGGGATCTGACCGTCAACTCTGATTTTCAATGGAAATATGAGCCCGTCAAAATAAGTAAATGGAGATATTACATTAAGTGATATTAGAAATGAATCTTGATTCGCGGGGAACAAACTGCTGTACGTCAGGAGCAGTTCGCTGTTCGGTTCCGCTACGAGTCTTTGATTGAACGGCGGGCAGATCGGAGAGGGGCCAGCCTGACCAATGTAGGCGCCATTAAATCGGTATTCAAAGATAGAAACTCCTGTAAACCCATCGAAATCTGCGTCGCTGAAATTTGGGGGCGCAGGGCCGTCAATCGCAAGATATTTCACGAGATAAAATCCGTCTCCGAGATCTAATGATCCGCCGCCATCCACGTCTCCACAAATCTGCGCTTTGATTGCGCCGTGCGTAAAAATCAACAACGAGACAACGCTAAGCGCGATAAGAATACTCCTGTTTCTTCTTGAGCTTGAATCTTTCATCTCAAACCTTCCATGTACACTATTTTGTTATCTTAATCAGCTCCTCGCCAATATGAAAAATGTATGCGAGAATGCGCGAACAGTCAAGGAAAATTGTGGATCAGAATCTGCGCAACTTATTGGAGCTACGCTCCCGTTCTCCCGCATGTTAAAATCCTCATCAGGTAAGTATTCGCATCGCCTGATTTGCGTCGGACATGCCCCCAGAAATGTACTAACCCTAGTATAGCCCAATTAGACGGATAATCAAGAAGTGATTGACTGCGACCCTGTAGATTTACAGAGGGATCGTCGAGTTCTTATTCACTTATGCTCGTTCGGAACCCCGACCTGCGTCATTTTTCAGGTCATTCCAAGTGTGCCGAGAAATCTAACGGCGAAACTAGCGCTATTTCGCTCTCAGATAATTCGTTGTCAGATACTTCGTCGCCCAATGCGCCTCAGCATGACAAAACGCAAAACAGGTGTGGCCGCGATCTTTGATCGCGGATTCTCGCTGGTGGCCCACAGCTTGCTGTGGGTTAAGTTGAATAAATGGAAATGGCGCCCTATTGTTTCGGGCCGAAGTCGAGATTGAAACCGGCGTTGAGCTGGATATTGTTGATGTCTGCTGGTAACTCGTATGTTGTATTGGCGAAACTACCGTTCTTCGCGCTTACGAACTCAGCGCGATAACCAACTTCAGCGAAGAGACCGCCGTACTCGAACGTGGAGAAGCGCAGTCCAAGAAATCCACCGCCGCCAATTCCGTTGGTATATGAAATCTCGCGAAAGCCGACTTGCGGCGAGGTAATCGGAGTTGCAATGTTGGGTTTGACAAGTCCGAGTTCGCCTCTCACATAAGGCGTAAGTTTTTTCTCGGGCGATAAAATAAGCTTTGCATAGCCGCCGAAATCATAAATTCTGTACTTAAGGGGATTTGCGGGATTGTCCACCTCAAACTCACTGTAATTGAAATACAAACCCACCGAAAGATTATCGAGCAAATAGTAACCGCCGGAACCGCGAATATTGAAGCCGGTATTGGCGCCAAGAGTGTCGAAGTAATCAGAGAAATCGCTTGAGGGTATTGAAGCGCCAAAGGTCAAATTCACTTCAAATAGAGCGTCTTCTGCTATCTGGGCGTTTACGTTGGTAGCGCTAAGGAATGCGCCAAGTAAAACAAGAGCCAAAACAAGTGGCGCCACAAAAGTCGCGCGAGCCGAATTAATCCTGGAATCTATTCCTATCATTTCCTCTGATCTTTTCATTCTGTCTACCCTCTCCCGTTTCCGCGAATTCTTATGCTGTCCGCAAGTCTCGTATATCAACTCTGATTATAACTCTTTTGCGAAACTGTTTGGGAGAGTTGAAGTCTTTCTTAAGATTCATTCTAAAGATATTTCCTGATTAATTAGATACTAATTTGGCAAAAAGCTTTAGATTTCAAAGTTAGATTTTCAAAGATTAATCTATCACGGCGGTTAGATATCGCTCGAGGAGTAAAGACTCCAGACAAGTCTGCGCCTCTGACGCCCTCAAGCTCGCGAGAATAAACTCGATTGGCTGATTTTTGTCAACATGCCGCATCCAGCGTTACATCTTCTGAGAAAGATGGGGAGGCCGATTTCGAATGCCTAGCCCTCTTTCCTGGATGTGGCGTATTCCTCTGTAATTTTTTTCTGCACATCTCCGGGAGCCGCTTCATAATGTGAGAACTTCCGGGTGAATCGCCCCTGCCCTTGCGTCATCGAACGCAGATCAACGGAATAATTGTAAAGCTCGGACTGGGGAATATGAGCCCTGACAATCTGACGACTGCCGTCCGGCTCCATTCCCAGAATCTTGCCCCGTCGTGAGGAAACGTCACCCATCACATCACCGGCGTTCTTCTCAGGCGCGATTACTTCAACTTCAAAAATGGGTTCAAGCAATATCGGCTTGCACTGCGTTATTCCCTCCTTGAAGGCCATGGATGCTGCTATTTTGAAAGCCATATCCGAGGAGTCGACGGCGTGATATGATCCGTAAAACACTGTGGCCTTCAAATCCACGATTGGCGAGCCGGAAAGCTGGCCCTCAATCATAGCTTCGCGGACGCCCTTCTCTACCGACGGAATAAATTTGGTGGGGATAACGCCACCGCTAATTCCATTAACGAATTCGAACCCCTCTCCGCGAGCCTGTGGCTCCAAACGTAAATGCACATCCCCGAACTGTCCGCGCCCACCGCTCTGTTTCTTGTAGCGATGCTGTATCTCTGTCTTGCCACGAATTGTTTCGCGATATGGGATTCTCGGCTTGCTGGTTTCCACCTCCACCCCGTAATCCTTTTTGAGACGCTCAAGAAGATTCTCAACCTGAGTCATTCCCTGTCCGATTAGCACGGTCTGCTTAAGGGCCGGATCTGAAACCACCTTAAAGCTGGGATCCGCCTCACGAAGGCGTGAAAGCCCCTGACTCATTTTCTCTTCATCGCCTTTCTTGAGTGGGCTGATAGCCGCATCCGCCACCGGCTCGGGATATACCGGCTCGGGAAAAACCAACGGATTGTCCTTGGTGGAAAGTGAGTTTCCGGTATGAGTGTCCTTCAGCTTAGTGGCCGCTCCAAGATCGCCGGCATGGAGAACCGACACTTCGGCTCTGTCCTTGCCTGTAAGAACGTAGAGCTGACCCAATCTCTCGGAGCCACCCCTGGAATGATTCGTTAGTTCCGTGCCCGGGGTGACACTGCCGGTCATGACCCTGAAGCAGAATGTATCTCCCGACTGACCCTCTGATGAAGTCTTATAAAAATATAACACCGGCTTCGCTGACGGATCAATCTTGATATCCACCGTATCGTCTGTGCCGACCTTCTTGAGCGTGACATGCTCAAAATCAAGGGGAGCGGGGAGGTAGCTTACCAAAAAATCCGCGAATAACTGGACTCCGGCCATGTTCTCGGCTGAACCGAACAGGGTCGGATATACTTTGCCGTTCAGGGCCCCTTTGCGCAGGCCGTTCTTGATTTCATCATCACTGAGCGACCCATCCTCGAAGAATTTCTCCAAGAGTGTGTCGTCTGTCTCGGCCACCTGCTCGATCAGGTTCTCGCGCCACTTCTCGGCCGACTCCTTTTGGTCGGCGGGGATATCG
>JACZUZ010000064.1 GCA_022572905.1 Candidatus Zixiibacteriota bacterium
GGCAAAGTACCAAGTACCTATAGACATTTGAAGGTATAGACTATGGAAAGAGAGTGAATCATGCCGAGAGCAAACATTACAAAACGCGGTGATACTATCTACTATGGTAATACACCGATCGATCTTCCGGATCTAGCAATCGGCGATATGGTCGGACAAGGTGCGAATGGGAAAGTGTTTGCAGTAACAGATAAAATGCTCAACCGGAAGGAGGCACTCAAAGTTTGGGAAGAAAGTTTTGGACCCGACCAGTTCAATCGCGCGCTTAACGAGACACGAAAATTGGCTTCTCTTGACCACATATTATTTGTGAAAGTGCACAGCTATTTCACGGTAGACGGAGTTATATGTGCAAGACTTGAGTATGTTGACGGTGTGACAGCAAGACATTGGTTCAATAGTGAAATCCGTTCAGTTTACGATAAGTATGCATTCTGGAATATGTATCAATCGGGGTTGAAATTGTTGCACAGCAATGGGAAATTGCACGGCGACCCTCATGCAGATAACATTATGATTTTTGACGATGAACTCGGTCAATACGATGGGGTCCGAGATACGATCAATTCATCCTCTTTCGGTTTAAAATTGACTGATCTCGGTACGAGCCATTTTCTTGGAAAAGTACCTACACGCGCGAGAGAATCTAGAATTATCAAAGAAGTGTGTTTGGAACTTTGGGCTCAGGAGCAACCAAGATCCTTGCTAGCTATTGATGAATCCGATTCGATAAATTTCACAGTTGCCGTTTTTTGGTCTTATGCCAATTACAGAATTGCCATTGAAAAACTGAATAACTTGAAGAAACAAGACCGCTTGGATGACGTAGATTTCTATAAGCAATCTGCTTGTCGGTTCGGTCTCGACATAGCGGCTACTCCGATCTTTGATTTACACAAAGTCGTAGAAGAGCTCAATTCGTTCAGCAGCCAAGTAACTGGATTTGCTTTGAGTGAGTTAAAAGGTCAATCTGAACACCTCGCGAAAGCTTACTCAAGTGACACCCTACCTGAGAGCAGTTACGAGGTCCGATTAGATCCCACTATGGAAATTGAAGATGTAGTTGACACTTACGACAATTGGAGAGAGGTATATCTGAGTAAACAGATTTATGACCACAATGACACTCCTATCTGGACGACTTATAGGTAAACAGAGTCAATTCAGCTAATTAAGCTGTTAGAATTGTCAGTTTCGATTGACATCAGCACACAGGACATTTTCCACTCTTAACAACAGGAGTGCGAACCTCCGATTACTACTTTCTTGCTAAATGTCAAACTTGCTGCATCGTGTTCAACCGTAACCTCATGCCCATCAGCGATTTTACTAATTTGACCAATCACAAGACTAGCGTTTTCACTGCATAAAAAGTTAGTGAAATCGTACAATACAGGTGACTGGATCAGGAAAAACTACCGGACTTACTGAAATTGAAGTATCACTCTGTGGGAGATGCAGAAGAGGAACTGGGGAGCGTTGCTGAGATACGGGATGTGTTCATTGGTTTCCAAGAACGATTGTATACATACATCGGTGCGGCCTGATAGCATAGCTGGGCAACAAGGCGATCCTCATGGTTGGGAGTCATCCATAGGATCTATTTTGTCTTTTGCGCAGACCAGTACCCTCGATCATCTTTGGACAGATTGAAGGGGCCAGCAAATTCCGGCAATTCCACACGGTACGGCATTTTCAATTTTAGCTCAGTTTCCAATTCACGCCTCATTTTGAAAAGCGACACAATGAAATCCGACGTAACTTTGAACAGCTTCTCCCATGTTTCGATTCTAAGCGATGGAACTTGGTTTTCACGAGAGGCGTCATAGTTCTGAAAAACGACGGAATCAGGAAGCATCCATATTTCGCTATGAGAGAACGCATTACGAATCTGGTTTGAGTAGATCGCCTCCAGAAGCTTTACAAGTTGAAGTCCTGACGCATCACACAACTCACGAATCTCCTTGAAAACTGAGTAAGTCGAGGGGTGCTCGTCAAGGAAAAGTCTGGCTTGATATGACTCACCTTTGACTATTCCTACAAGTTGCCTCAGTAGACGTTGAATTCCCAGACATTCCCAAAACTGACTGTAAGCTAACATCTGAAGTCGCATGGCCACATTAGCGTTATCAGGATCATCTAACTCATCTATAGATGACAAGACTCGACTGAAGTACACTGCGAATTGCTGAATCATCCAATGTCTGATCATTTCACATGTGAGATAATTCTCCCCATCATGCACGATGATTTCAAAATCGATAATAGCCAAAAAGGTTCTTTCCTCGGAAGCCTCTTTTGCAGAATCAAACAGCTGATTTACGACATCGCTTGGAACGGGAGCCTGTTCGAGGCGTGCCGCAAAGTCTTCATTGAGAAACGCCATTAAGTAACCCCCTTGGCCCTCAGATCCTCAAGAACTTCAGATGGTAGGCCAGAACAGACCCTAACCTTGCGCTTCTTGAACTCAACTTCCTTTCGCAATTTCGCATTCTTTTTGAGCTTGTTCAAGAAACTTTGGTATTTCGCTCTTATCTTTGCATCGCAAGTCACCACATGCGTAATGGACGCGTCTGCGTAGTGCGACACAACAAAAAGTTCAAGATCATCCTGTTTCTCTTGACCGTCCCAAAGATAATCCATCAGCTCATCATAGATCTTGTCCAAATCACTGTCTTGAAACACGAGGAAATGTTTGAGGGATATCTTATTTTCGAAGTGATTGAGGACTTCTTTAAGTTTGTCTGGTAACTTAATCTTTGATTCGACGAATCTTTTCAATTGCCAGTCAATCAAGTTAATTTCGATTCTGCCATTTTCTCTCAGTTTCAGAAGCTCCTGGAAAGCCAATCGCTCCTTATTGAGATCGAAACTCTTGGGCTCCGAACTGTAGGGTAGCCCGGCCATCCAGTTTAGCAGATTTATGTCCATAAGGATTGTTGGCTTTTTCACTGTGCTTAATCGTCCCTATTGGTTAGCAGACTGCGAATCATGCAAAATCAAATTACCCTCTGATCGGGGGTCTGGCAACAGTGGAAAGTCACGCTATTGAGTACATACCTCACTGCTTAGAAAAACTGACCCCTTTTCTGTGAAAAAAGCGGTATAATGGCTGACGGACGAGAAGTTTGCCCCCCTCGGGGGGTTGGTTGAGTAATAGGCAAGGATTTACATAATGAAAATGAAAATTTGTATCGGTAAGACCAAATCCGGGGGCGATTGCAAGGCGCGACCGATTTCTGGGTCTGATTACTGTTTTTTTCATGACCCCAAGAGCGCCAGTAAACAGCGAGAGGCCAGGGGTGTCGAGAAGGCGGCAGGCAAGGCAGGATAGCCACGCTCCCCACAGGGACTCCCAGCGTAGCTGTAAGAACACCCCAGGACGTAGTGGCATTATTAAGTGATACGATCAGCCAAGTCCGCAGAGGTGATATTGACCCCCGGGTGGCCAACGCGGTTGGATACCTTTCGGGGATAGCTCTGAAAGCGAGAGAACAGGGAGAACTAAACGATAGACTTTCTCGATTAGAAAAGACTGTAGATCAGGCGCGTGAGAATAGGTCAACGCGATACAGACAATCGGCCTGAGCTGGCTCTGAAGCGAGAAAAGTGATTTAGTAGAGAGACATTCGATGAGCATCAATTCAAGATTGAAAAGAGCTGAATCTGGCCTGATTGATACATTTTTTGTCACTCGAGCCCATCTGGTTTCACGAGCAGAACTTCAAAAATGGACTGATCGTGTCGGGAAAGCGTCAATTGCCAGGGGTCGGAATCCCTTGAGTGAGAGGGACGCACAAGTACAGGCTATTTATATGATCATGAAGACAGACTCGTTCGTCGGATTTGATTTTGATCTCAAAGAGACCGGAATCACGGAAATAGAGATTAGTTCGTGCAGTGGCATATTAAATGGTCCAGCAATACGGAGTATTGTGAGGAAATGAGTTGGTTAGATATCAAGAGACAATCTAATTATATTGCTGCGATTGAAAAGCTCACTATAACATCTTTTTCGTTTAGAGGGACGCTGGTTTCTTCTTGAAAGCAAGTGGACCGGACAGAGAATGACATTGACGGAGTCTGGAAAACTATCAATGGACACAGTGCCACTTGATGAGAACATCCTCAGGAATAACATTGCCTCTTACCTTCTGACATCTGAAGACTCATTCTTTGCGCATGACGTCCTTGCTATCATTAAGAACCATTCTACTATCGAATACGTTAGGATAACTGGCGATTCATTTTTCGGAGTCTGGGTGTCGGATATCCTTGGTCGATGGAATGTGAAGATCGCTTTGCCAAAAAACGAAATTCCATCATCCGCAAAGATTCGCGTAATCCGGGCGCCATCAATATATGATCGAAAAGAAGACCTACCTAAGATCATTACGTACTTTATTAAGACGTACATGGCTGATCGGTGTAAAGAATTTCCTACAAATAATCTTTCACCGAAACACATCGGTACTCTCTACTTGACATTCTTGATATCATGTTCACACTGGCGCGAATTTAATCAGCTACGAATATTTATTGAGCAATCACTCGATGTGTGCACAACGGATATGGTATCCATAGATGAGAGTTTGAATCGTCTCGATCACTTACTTGATCCAACTGGGGACTGTTTTTTCGAGAAGGAATATGCTAATGAGTCATGGGAAGAAATGTCAAAATCTGAAAGAATTCACGCTTTATTTAGAATTTTCGTTCATAGAAATTGCTTTCAGTCAAGAGTCCTTGATCTTTTTGTGGTTCCTAGTTTCGACGAACCTGCGAACTATGCCGAATACCCAATTCTGTTTGACAGAACCCAATCGGTAATTGAAAACCTTACACGTTTGGACGATCTCTATATTCGAGAGGAACTCTTTTCAGATCCGAAAAAGGTAGAGGAAAATCTTGTTCTTAGATGCCTTTGGGAGCGGAGAAATCGGTTTACTCCTGAGGAAACTGTTGAATCAATTGAAAGAGATGTAGCGAATGAATTGGGATTCCCCTCATTTGCAAAATATCTGAATTGGACACGGAAGATGGCAATTGAATTACTTCCTCAAATGCCGGATGGATCATACGAATGTCATGAGAATGCGAGAAAAGCACTTGGAATTGATGAAGTTGAATCAAAGTTTCGAGTCCCAGACGAAAAAAAGAATTCCGTAATTCTCCAGACTACGCATCAGTCATGTGGGATGGCAGGGGCTTCACTTTCGGACCCAAATCTCGAGAAATTGTAAGATACTTACACGAACAACATCGGAACAAAACACCTGAAGTTCATGAGCAGACAATTTTGGGTGAACTAAATTTGGCAATAAATCAGTCGGTGACGCGTCGTCTAAAAGAGTTCTTCAAAGAGTCCGACGGGAGCTACAATCCGGCATTCGGAACTCTGGTCGTGCAAGGTAAAAGGAGAGGAACTTTTCGTCTAAATTTGTAAATTTTGCCGTTTTTCATCGATTATTTCTCAAATGCCCCACGAAATACCCCAGTTAGCGCCACTTCCTTCATCGTACTTTGACTTCCAGAAAGCTTTCATCCGGCTTTCATAGAGTACAATCTTGGTCAATTGACCCACCCCTGAGCCATTCTCTGCCGGATGAAGGCGGCTCGGGGTTTATATTATGCAAGAAATTGAATCGATGATGGAAGATCAGGGATTAGATGCAGCTAACAACACTTTTTCTAATCGGGATTCGCTTGGTGAGTTCCTGGAAGTCCTCTTCCCTGAACTCAGAGGAGGGTTTGTTGAGGTGCGTTGCATAAGTGAAGAGCAAGCTTACTCAACTTTCTTCAACGATCTAAATGAATTAGAAAACTGGTACGACAAGACACTACGAATTGAGCAATCTGTGGACATCTACTTTGGGGTTTGCCCTCGGTCGGAACGTCAGGGTTCGAAAGACGCAATCAGGCAAGTCTCGTGTCTTTGGGCTGACGTTGATGCAAAGGACTTTAACGGAGGCAAGGATGAAGCTCTTAGACGCATCCACGAGTTCCATATCAATCCTGCAGTCATCGTGGATAGTGGAAACGGATACCACGTCTACTGGCGCCTCAAGGAGCCTGAATCAATAGGTTCAGTTGAAGACCAACAGAAGCTGGAATCATATCTGAAAGCGCTTGCAACCGCCCTAAACGCCGATCCAAGCGCCGCTGAGCTTGCAAGGATACTCAGGCTTCCCGGTACTTTCAATTACAAGGACCCGGTAAAACCTCTCCCTGTTCGAATTATCCAGATCAACCCTGAACAACAATGCAATCTTGATGACTTTGATCAGTTCCTGCCACCCGATTCAGCACAAACCGAGACAAAGAGTAACAAGCCAAGTTGGTTAGCAGAATCGTTGAATGGGCTTTCGGAGGGCAACCGTAACACTACATTTGCCAAGATTACTGGCAGACTATTACGATCAGGGCTCGGTCAAGATGACATTATAGCTCTACTTGCTCCCCACTCGGAGAAAGTTGGATTTCCTATTATTGAACTTCGCAATGAAGTAATTGGTCTCTGCCAACGGTATTCAAATGGGAAATCGTTTACGTTTCCAGTACATCCCTATATAGAGAAAGAACTGGAAACGGAAACATTTGAGCTAAAAACTGTCACTGCGGAAGATTTGCTCGCCCAAGAAGATCTTAAGATTAGCTGGGTGGCTGAACCATTCATACCTGATAGTGGGGTTGCCATTATCGCCGCGCCAGCGGGGTACGGGAAGACTTGGATGCTGCTCGACCTTGCGATTGAGGTGGCTCGAGGTGGAAAGTGGTTAGGGGAGTTCCAATGTCGTAGTGGGAAGGTTCTCTATATTGACGAAGAATCCACCCCAGCCCTACTGAAAACACGACTCAAGAAACTATTGAAATTCAAGATCCTCGATTCTGATTCACTTGAAATTGAATTTGCGGTCGGCCAAGGTGTGTCACTCACTATTGAATCCTGTCTCAACGTACTTCGCGCCAAGATCAGTTCTATGAGACCGACGCTTATCGTCATCGACTGTCTAATCCGAGTTCATCAAGCTGAAGAGAATTCCTCGACGGCGATGGCACAGGTATTCAGAATTGTCAAGAACATCATCAGAGAATTTGACTGTGCGATTGTGTTCGCCGACCATCAGCGCAAGCCTGGACAATATCAAGTTGGTCTTGATCAGATGCTTCGTGGAACTAGTGAAAAGGCCGCATTTGTGGACACGTTGCTCTCGTTAAAACGAAAAGGCGGCGAATTGATAGTTGAGCATTCTAAGTCTCGCTACTGTGAGGCATACCCTTCTTTCCTTCTACAGATTAATGATCCATCTCCAGATTCGACAGCAGTCTTGCATTGCGGTGACGCGTCTGAAGCGATGAAACGTGATCGCTCAGAAAAGGCAACGTCTTTTATCCAAGAGCAGTTGAGCGCTAATGGTCAGTGGTTGTCGAAAATCGAGATTCTTGAAGCCGCTAAATGCGCAGGAGTGCACCGCAACGCAATTACAGATGCGCTGAAAGAGTTAGTAAAGGACAGGATCCTGGATCGTGATGACAGAAAACTAACCGAAGGACGAGGCGGTAAACAAGCATTTTATAGGGTCAGTGAGGTTGGGGAGTAGTTATGGGCTTGCTCTGGAAAGCCGTCGATGTAGCTGACTATATCGGCGTCAATATTCAAACGGTCTGGTCGTGGTCCCGTGAGGGATCAATTCCCTGTTACAAAATAGGAGACGGATACCGATTCCGTCAAACTGAAATCGATAAATGGTTAGAGTCCAAGCGCCAGAAAGACATCCTGGGATCACGATGAATCACATCACGACCCGAACCGTTTCATAACCGATTTCATATGACTTGTTGTTGGATGTACATAAATCTGCGTCGTCTCAAGGTTCCTATGCCCGGCGATCTTTTGCATAGTGGGTAGGTCAATTCCAAATTCTGTTAATCCCCAGGTAATAAACGTGTGGCGCAAGTCATGGGGACCCCGCATGTCGTCGATCTCCGCCACTCTTGCGCAATCCAATAGCCAGCGTCGTACCAAAGTCTCGCGAAGTCTCTTTCCTCTCTTGCCGCAAAAGATGAATCTGTCCTTTTTGGGGTTCAGAGTGCGAAGTTCTCTTAGTATCTCTTCGGATTCAAGAGTGAAAGGTATCTCGCGCTCAT
>JACZUZ010000065.1 GCA_022572905.1 Candidatus Zixiibacteriota bacterium
GGGAATCATTACTCCTCCTGGCGTGCGCAGTGTGAGCAATAGTAATATCGCGATAAGGGAAACCATTATTGGAACAAGCCAGAGCAAATCTCGCAATACCATTTCTCCCAAAGTCGCCTCGGCTATAAGCGGACCTGTAAGATATATTTCGAAATCCTTGCTTGTGTTTCCTTTAATAAAGGAGCGCATTTTCTCAATGAACGAGAGCCGATTTTCGCCTTTCTTCATTGGCGCATAAATCACCGCGCATGTTCCGTCGGTCGAAAGCAGCAAGCCTGATGTAAGCGGGTGTTTCCTCAATCGCAAGACAAGATCATGTGCGCCGGATGAATCAGCCGGGATCAAATCCAGATACTCTCCTATCCGAATTGTGTGACCGTCGTCGGTTAATTCTGTAAGACTGGCGATTGAAAGAATATGCGCAGAGCTAACACCCTCAATGGCGGCGATCTCTTCATGTGCCATTTTTATAAATTCCAGACCCTCGCGCGATGACACAAGCGGGCCGTTCTCGCTGGTCGTGATCAGCAAAATAACCTGCTCTGGGTCATCAAACGTTTCTCGATCCGCGATGGTATTAGAGACGACCAGATTGTTCTCAGGATAGATCGCCTCACCATCGGTGCGAATGTTTAGTTTCGCCAACCCGCTGGCCAGAATGGCGCAGGCTGACACAGAAAAAGCAATCCAGAGGATGGGACGCTTGAGAACTTGTTGGTTTAATACTGCGATCATCATCGTAGCGCTATCATTTTAGATTAGCGACGCTAGTTCTAGCGGCTGGCTGAAATCTATCACACTTTAATATATGAATTTTTTAACGGTATTGATTGAGGGCTCTTTCGAGCGATTCGGGCAATGCGGCGGGTGTGAAAGAATCACCATCTTTTCGCATACAAGCTATACGCTGTTCGCCTTTGGCGAAGAGGGACTCCCCTTCTTCTTGGATCAGATAATATTCGAACATGAGGGTCATGCGGTTTTGAGTGAGCGAGCCCAAGCGCATGCGAATCACAATTTCGTCGAATGCAGAAATTTCACTCAGGTATTCGCAAGAGCAAAAAGTTGTTAGCAAAATCAACCCGCTCTGCAGCGCGGCTAATGTGTCTGGTGAATGTTCCTTGAGAAACATTTCGCGGCAGCGACCTTGCCAGCGCATGTGATTGACGTAATAGACATTACCGACCAGATTGGTTTCCTCAAACGCCACTGTGTGGCGATACTCGTATGCTTTGCTCATAAATCTGCGTTGGGCGTGTCTGGATTGTGGTGGGGTAGTGATTGAGAAATCTCTACTCTGACAAAAGCCGATTATTTGTTGTCCTCTTCACAGAGTAGCGCAATACTCACAGGGAGACAATCGCTCTCCAGATCAACTGTCAGACTCGCGATTTTGTACGTTCCATGTTTGAAGATCACCCAGTTCTTGTCGACGCTTACGAACGTCGGCCTGATGGTACTTTGCAATCCCGCCTTTTTTATGGCTTCCTGAACGCTCCAGATTCGTGTCGAGGCAGTTGAAACATCACTTTTTGTTTCGGCGGCGACCAATTGCGCGAGTTTGAATCCGTCAGAGCCAAGCAAGTCGCACCATGAGGAATCATTTCTTTGATCTATGGCTTCTATGTCACAGGCGACGGCGCCACGTCCTGTCAGAGCCATCGTCAGATTACAGCTATGCGATATGGAGATATTTTTGCCAGCGGCGATGAGCGGTTTGCCATCGGGCCTGTGTTTGATATCCTTTTCCGTCAGAGACAGCGCTCGCAGCGCCTTGGCTCTTTTGTTCTCAATCAAATCGCCGTTGTTCCATTGCAATGAGACTTCCATACCGGAGTTGGGAGCTAAACTTTCAAGTTTGCGCTCGAGGTAAACCCCCAGCAGGGCGGGATTGGTTGGAACCGGAAGCGATGATCCAGCTACGACTTGTAGCTTTAGCTCTCGCCAGCGCTCCAGTATTTCGCCGCTTCCACTCAATATTTCCATGTCGTACGTGTAGGTTTCACCGTTGTTGGAAATCTCTCTGGCGTGAACGAAATAGACATCACTGTGTTTGCGGGCTTTCTCGATATAGTTATTGGAAAAAACGATTTCCTTTACGCCGATTGGTAACAGCGAAGCGTGCGGGACGCAAGCCTGAATGGAGTGAATGGCCGTGTCCCTGGCGGCCGGATCGCCCAGAGTAAGTTCGTGCGGTAAATAGGAGCCAAACCAGTCTTCCAGATTGTCGCGCGGCCTTATTTCCGCCAGAATTTCGCGCGCTTGAAGCTTGCGGTACCGTATCAGGCGCTGGAATCTACGTCCATGAAACAACAGATCGCGGTAAATATGCTTTTCTACGTCAAGAGATACGATGTCTTCTTCGGTAATTTCGTCGAGCGCTGGACTCTTTTCGATGTGAATCGTTTTTGAATCTGCAAACACTGCAGTTGCGCTGAAATGGTTCATGTGAAACTGGGTGTCTTCACAACGCACCGCCAGGCTCATGCGGTTGTTGGACTGATTGAGCGCCACGATACGAATCGTTGTCTCACCCTGAGACGGCGCCACTATCGGACGGGAAAATTCAATGTTTTCGAATCGGACCAATCTGCGCCGCTTATGATTTGTCAAATCAGTTTGGGCTGTGGCGATTTGAGCCATCGCTTCAAGACCCATAACAGCGGGGAAGAGGCGCTCTCCCCGATAAATATGATCATTGAGATATGGATCATTCGCGACCGAAAGTTTGCTGTCCGCGACAAGTTCAATTTCAGGATAGTCAACCCTTGGGTTTTCGAGGAATCTTTTCAAAGGGAGAGTGAGCTTCCGGAACCTCAATGTTTCCGGTTCACCAAATCTGCCGCTGATTATTATCGATGTGGCTTCGATAGCGCTTTTCATGGCGCTGTTCATACCGTTTTTCATAATGTTGTTGAGAATGGCCACGCCCTGGTCGGGTGTTATGGGTGTGATTCCCTGACGAGACAGCGCGTCAATTCGGCCCAGGCGCTCACCCATGCCGACACCGGACCAGACAGACCATTCCAGATTAACACAAAAGATATCCGGATGCCGTTTCTTGAAAGAGTCAACTTCGTGGGCCATCCATTCGTTGGCAATTGCGTAGTCAGCTTCACCGCGCAGGCCGCTCTCCGCGATAATGGAGCCGAAGGTGACAAGCGCTTTAAGTTTGGAAGTTTCGAGCGCCCTTAGAACGTTTTTCAGACCGGAAACTTTCGTTCTAATTGTAGCGATACATGATTCATCATCGAGCGATTTTATCAGACGGGGTTGGTTCAGGCCAGCGCCATAAAGTATCGCCGATATCGTCCCCAATTTCTTTTGAGCTGTCCGCAGCGCTTTCCCTACGGCCTCAGAATCGGTTACATCGGCGCGAACATAGAATACTTCGACGCCGGTTTCTCGGAAGCGATTGAGATTAATTGAGAGTTCGCTGTCGTTGTCTTGATCAGACCGGCCGAGTATCGCCAGCTTTACGCCGCAGGACTTAGCCAGAGAGTAAGCGCATTCAGCCGCGATTCCTTTTCCGCCACCAGTTACAAGCAGAGTGTCATCCGCGTTGAGGCGCGGATTCGGCGGGAAAGTATCCGGGCTGGTAACATTGGCTAGATAATTCTCTGCGCAAAGTCGCAGGAATCGCTCAGTGCGCTGGCCATCTTCCGTATAGGAGCATTCGCTGAAGCGAACGGTTGAATTTATTTCACCTATAATCCAGTCGAGGGTTTCGGATGGCGGTGATGACGAACGTGGGAGAGTTATTATTGTCGTCTTGATATCTCTGGCTTCCAGATAGAGAGTTCGGGCAAGAGATGAAACTTCCTGGCCTGCAGTTTGAACGAGCGCAAAATGTGAACCCGGCGATTGTTGTAGAGCCGCGCGGGCGGAACTCAGAAGAGCGGAAATTGATTCATCAGAACGGTCAGTTGGAGCAAAGGAAAGAACGCCGTCACCATCAGCGCACTTGGGTAGCTCCGCCCGGAGTTTTTCAACAAGAGAGTTCTCGTGTGTAGCAAAAACTGTCCATTGACCCGGCCTGCCGACTTTTGCCGGTTGCGTCCGAGTCGTCGCAATATTTTCGATCTTAAATGCGCGAATCCAGGGCGCCATGCCATCCGGAAGACTTTCATCACTGGTTGCCTGCGCCTCGCCTCCGGATTCAAGTAAACTCTCCAGAGCTTCGGCAATTTCTTTGATCGTTGCGTCGCTGTAATCCGTTGGTGAAGCAGGTGGCGGTAATCCCAGCTTGCGAGAGGCGTCGGCTACGAGTTGACCAACGGCAATTGAGTTCAGATGCATATCATCGAGTAATCTGCTGTCCGGACTAACCGAGGAGAGAGGCAGTTCGCTACGACGCGCTACCAATGCTCTGACAATTTCCAGCGCTGAATTTTCGGACTCAGAGCCTGGACTTGTATCTTGATTGACAGAGTTTTCATTTACTTTATCTTCAAACACAATTTTTGAAGGACGGTCGTTTTCGGGTAGTGGCGCCGACTCGCAAGGGTTGCTGAAGAAGAGTGGTTTCCGGTTAATGTCGAACGATCTTGTAAACCTGTCTGCGAATAATTTTTTCGCATCTATTCTCGCGCCCAATGCAAAAGCGGCGCCGATTGATTTGAGAAGACCTTCAAGCGAGTCAGAACCTGCGTCCACGCTTATGACGGGTTTGTCAGAGCATTCGCCAAAGAGCCTGCCGAGAATCATCCCGGGGCCAACCTCGATAGCAAGATCAACGTCATTAGCGACTTCGCGGACAGCCTGCAGGAATCGGACAGGTGATGTAATCTGGTCAACCAGAAGTTGTTTGGTGTCTGTTTCGCCTGAAAGATGCGATCCGGTTATAGTAGAAATTATTTCTTTATCTGGTTGGTTGAAGCGTTTGTCTTTAAGATAATTAGAAAATGGTTTGGCCGCCGGCGCTACCAAGTGCGAATGGAAAGCGTGCGAGACTGTCAGGCGCGAAACTTTGAGTCCTCTTGCTCCGGCCGCGCCGATCACCGCTTCGACTTCCGCTACCTCACCGGAAATAACTGTTTGCTCGGGGGTGTTGTAACCTGCTATGACGACTCTATTATTTTGCGCATAGTTTTTCAAGAGTTCTTCGACAACATTTGCGGGCGCTGCGATGCTGGCCATAGCTCCAACTGGGTCGGTCCCATAACCGGTGGAACCGGCGCTGTCGTGAGTGGAGAATTCAGTCATCGCCTTGCCACGGACGCGGGCAAGCTCCAACACTGCCGCACGGTCCATAACATTTGCCCAATGGTAGGCGGTTAGCTCCCCGAGACTATGTCCAATTCCGATGTCACCTTTGATTCCAACATTTTGAAGAACACTAAGCGTGGCGAGTGACGCCGCAACGATAGCGGGTTGCGCTATCGCTGTGGCGACTGTGTCGTCCACATCAGGGAGATTGGCCGCTTCGTAACTGTTTCTGGCGCTTTCAAAGCGTTTCTTTATCGCGCCGCCGCTGATATTTGATGGCGACCCCTGACCCGTGAAGAGGAAAAGGATGCGCGGGGAATTGGCGCCCGTTCCAATAAAGACGCCATCAGCGCTGTTGATATTATGGCGAGTTTCGTTTTCGAGCGATTCAGATAACAGGGCCAGTTTCTCTATCAATTCAAGGGGAGTCCTGGCAATTACTGCCGCGCGAAATTTATTTACCGATAGATTACTCGCAAGATTCGCTGAGAGGTCAATCATCTCCGAACTCGAGATACTTTTGGCTATAGCTCGAACTTTTTGGACAGAAGTTTTGAGATCGTCCTCCGACTTAGCGCTGAAGAAAAAGATTTCGACGTCCTGTCTTGATGACTGCAGTCTTCGTTCGGATGAAAGTAGTTTTTTACGTCGTTCGGCAGTCGGATTCTCGAGAGTTATGTGAACATTAATCCCACCGAATCCCATCGAACTCACTCCGGCGCGCAGGGGTTGACCGGAATCCCAGATTTCGGACTCGTCCGAAATCCGTAGCGCCTTGGGATTTTCCCGTATTACGTTGTGGGGAGTTTCAAATCCCGTTGCAGCGGGAATTATTTGATGAGTCAGCGCTTGTGTCGCTTTGAGAAGTCCCGCTACGCCCGCGGCGGCTTTGGTGTGTCCGAAATTCGCTTTTATCGAACCAACAGCCGCCGGACGGGCGCTTGATCCATTTTCCAGGCGAGCTGAAACCAGAGCGCTAAGCTCAACCTGATCCCCGATTTCAGTGCCGGTGCCGTGTCCTTCGAAATAGGAAACTGTTTCTATTCCGTATCCCGCACGCCGATATGCGCGGTCGAGAGCGAGTTTTTGTCCCGACAGTTCAGGCCGGGTTAGTCCGCCGCTTCCGTCTGATGAAATTCCCCAGCCGCGAATTATGGCGTATATGCGCAAACCCTGGGCTAGGGCGCGTTCGTAAGTTGTCAGAAGGACAAAGCCGCAACCTTCACCGGGGAGGAAGCCAGTCGAGTGCAAATCATATACGCGCATTTCTTCTCTGGCCAGCGCGCCCACGCGTGAAAAGCCGACCAACTCAAATGGATCCAGGCTCAAGTCTACTCCGCCTGCCAGAACGAACTCAATATCGCCCTCGCGCAACGCTGTGCAGGCGTTTGCTACCGAGAGCAGTGAGGAACTGCATGCTCCGTCAATAGTGAATCCGCCGCCGCCGAAATTGAAATAATTGCAAATGCGTCCGGCGATAGTATTGGATAACCCTCCCGCGAGGGTTTCGTCACCGACCTTCGGGAATGGTTTCTTGTAGCGCTGTTCCAGTTCAGCTAAATATTCGTCGCGATCATTTTCACTCCATCCTCGTTCAGCAAGTGACGAATCTACTGTTCGGCGTACAAATGGCCAGCGCAGTCGCATTACAGACGCGCGCGAAAATTCACCGGTGAGACTGTTTCCAACTACCACGCCTGTCGCTTCGCCGGGCAGTCTGCTCGCGTCCTTAAAACCTGCGTCTTCAAGCGCCTGCGAGGCTACATCAAGCGCTAACCAGTGGGTCAGATCGGTCGAACGATATGTTTCGCCAGCGATTCTGAAGCGGACTCGGTCAAATTCATAACCTTCTATTACGGCCGCCTGAGTTAGGTAGAGACTGTCGCTATCATGCTCATTGCGCGGAAGGTAATCGGATACTCGCAATCGTTCGGGGGGGATTGGCCTGAATTCGCGACGACCCGCCAGAACATTCTCCCACATCTCACCGGGGTTTTTGGAGCCGGGATAACGGCAGGCCGCTCCTACTATTGCGATTCTCGGCGCTCCGTCCGTTGATGTGAATGTACGCGAGTTCATTATTCAAGCCTGTTTAGGGCCGCTGATGTGGCGGAGCGGGTGAGCGCCGTTGCTGTCTCTATGGTTGAGAATTCAAGTTCCCGTCCGGCTCTCCAGTTTATTATGTAATGCCTGATTCCTCTAAGCGAGCAGACAATTGCCAATGAAAAGAAAAGTCCAAAGACAACATGAAACATCAGCAGGAATCCGTAGGCGACAGCCACAGCCACGCCGAAGAGGAACTGGTCAAACTTTTTGTGCGGCGTCGTAGCCGGGTCTGAGACCATGTAAAACGTAAACAGGATAAAGGCCACGCCGGTCATGGGCAATAGCGGCGGCAAAAGCGGTGTTCCGAACAATACGCTTCGGAAAACAGCCTGAAACGCAAACGCAGTCACCCAGCCGACTATGAGCGGAATCTTCTTCGTGAATTTGAGATTAAGAAACGTTCCGGAAATGATTATTAGCGCCGGCAGGATCCAGTCAGCGACTCCGGAGATATTTTCAACAAAATGATATGGCGGCGCTATGCCCACCCAGGGAAAGAGAATCAAAGTTGTCGAAATACCTATGTTCGAGGGATTCATGAAATGTCTCTTTACATTTCCGATTTGAGCTTTGAAAATATGTTTTGATCCAAAATACAGGAATTATGTAGAAAATAGTGATTTTCCTACCTAGATTTTGAATAAGAACCATATTTTTTTAGAACATTATCACATTTCCAATCTTTGCCTAATTTTCCTAAAGATTCCCAAGGTAATCCCAAATCCATTAATGTACTAACAGTTCTGTTTCTTACACTTTTTTCATAATCTTTTCCTAATCGAGATTTAATTTGTAAAATTTTATTGAGATTCACTTTTTTTAAATCATAACC
>JACZUZ010000066.1 GCA_022572905.1 Candidatus Zixiibacteriota bacterium
CCGGAATATTCAGCCCCTGTGCGAATCCCGTTTCAAAATAGACTGCTTGCCGCTGTCCGGTGAAATCGGCAACTACAAATCTACTGCGCCTTATCTGGGCTATGATTTCGTTGTCTATCTTAGTTAGGCTATCATCTGCGTCTATGCGATATGGAGTATATCCTGATTCTTTGATGGCCGGCGCGATAGCATCATCATAAATATATTTGCGATCTTTGCTGAAGCTCATGGCTACAAAAGCTTGTATCGATTCACTTCTGTCAGATTCTTTAATTTCTTTAACTCGTCTCCATCCTGCTGGAGAAATTACGAGCGCATTGTTGGGTTCATTTTCTCTCAGTAGTTTGTCCTCACGCAGAAACTTTATCAGCATTCCAAATTCCGCTTGCCCCTTGCAATATCCGAGCGGGTAGTCGGCCGCTGGTTCCACGTGGACAACATCCGCGACGTTTCCCGACATTCGAGAAATGTTGAGCAGGAATTTGTCAAGTCTGTCCAAGGGTTCCTTAGGGCATGCGGCGAGAATTTGTGGCACAGAATCAGATGTGAACAAAGGCCTGGCCCTCTTGACCAAATCTCTTTCCCTCAAATATCCGGATAGAAGGTGTTTATCTTTGGCATTAGCGATTTCTGAGATGGCTTGTGTAGTCATAACATAAGTTCCGCAAACCGAACAATGTATTACTGGCCGCCTATTTAGCTTGTCAGTATCATCGTATGAGTGCTCCGCCTTTCGTCTGCAGATATAACAGCTGGTTTCGTCCACGATACCTCTTTCACCCAACCGGCTGGACAGTCGTTGCGGAGAGCATCATTTCTAGCAGTTTGATTGCGCCGGGTTTGCCGTTTTCGCCGATCTCAAGCGGAGGGCCGACACATGAGGGACATCCGTTTTCACATCCGCAGTGGCGAGCATGATAGAGGCAGGCTCCGAAGAGTTCATCGCGTATGGTGAATAGCTTTTCCGAAAGCCCCACACCGCCGGGGACGTTTTCATACATGTAAATTGTAGGAAGTTCTGTGAATGGCGCGCGGAGTTGCGAAATCGAACGTAGATCGCGCGGGTCGCACATCACCCAGAGCGGCGCAATCTTGCCGAGGAGATTCGCCGTTGCGCGCAGGGCCGCGCCGGTTTCCTCGCCGCCGAAACCCATACGGTCTTTTAAGTCTTCCGGGAAGGCGTACCAGAAAGCCTCGGTGTTCATTTCCATCTCAGGCAGACTAAGCTGGCCAAAACCGACATTCTCGTGCGAATGGAATTTGATTTTCTTGTACATAGTTGTCACCCAGCGAATAGAAACCTCGCCTAAGTTAATTACGCTATCGCCCTTGGATTGTGATTCGTTTATGCGAAGGACTGTTAGATCGGCCTTTGTTT
The DNA here is from genome assembly GCA_022572905.1 of Candidatus Zixiibacteriota bacterium. GTDB lineage: Bacteria > Zixibacteria > MSB-5A5 > GN15 > JACZUZ01 > JACZUZ01. The sequence continues at coordinate 1,379 of JACZUZ010000066.1, forward strand.
CGGCGTCGGTGTAATAGTCGACCTTGACTTCTTTGACATAGGCTTTGCGTCCGTCCCAGTCGAGATTGGTAACCTGATATGTTTCGCCATTATGTATATAAATCGCTTCGGGATGAACAAAATACGGCGCCGAAAAATAATCGACTTCTCCGATTACTTTGTGATTATCGCTTTCATTCATGATGACAAAATTTTCAGGCGACGCTGATCGTAGCGAAACCTGCTCGGCCGGATATATCTCCGAGGACCAGTGGAATTTCTTCCCGGATTTGCGCAAGACCTTATGGTCTTCCAGATATTCAAGTATCTCAGTCGTGCCATCGGCGCCGAAGTTTTCCTCGGTTGTCATGGGGAGTTCATAGCTCGCGCATTTAAGGTGGCTGGTTCTAATAATCAGATTGTCAGGATCAATAATTCCCATCTCCGGAGATTTTTTGAAAATATAATCAGGATTGGCGCCGAGGAATTGATTTAGGGCCGAGCTGTTAGTAATAAAAATTGTTAGTGATGTTGCCTTCCTGCGCCCCGCGCGTCCCGCCTGTTGCCAGAGCGACGAAATCGATCCGGGATAGCCGACGATTATTGAAACATCCAGCGAACCGATATCCATGCCCAGCTCAAGCGCGTTGGTGGATACAACGCCTGTGATTTCTCCCGAGCGTAAACCTTCTTCGATTTTTCTGCGTTCGTTCGGCAAATATCCACCGCGATATCCGGCGATCTTGATTCCGCGATCAAAAGCTTTGCCGACAGATTGTTTGAGATAAACCAATAACTCCTCAACCCGGGTGCGGGAATGCGCGAAAATTATTGTCTGAATTTTTTCGCGGAGAAACCATTCCGCCAGTCTGCGCGCTTCATTGACAGCCGAGCGGCGAATTCCTAAACGCGGTTCAACAACCGGCGGGTTGTAGATTATGAAATGCTTTTCGCCGCTTGGAGCGCCGTTTTCGTCGATCAAACGCACCGGGCGGCCAATAATGCGCGAGGCTAATTCATCCGGATTGGCGATGGTCGCGCTTGAGAGGGCGAAAACCGGGTCGGAACCATAGAACTCGCAAATCCGTCGCAAACGCCTGATAACATTTGCAAGATGAGAGCCGAACACTCCGCGATAATGGTGGACTTCATCGATGACCACAAATTTGAGATTTTCAAAGAGTTTTATCCAGCGCGTGTGATGAGGCAAAATCCCGGAGTGAAGCATATCGGGGTTGGTTATGACAATATGCCCCGCGCTACGGATGGCGCGGCGAACATTTTGCGGCGTGTCACCATCAAACGTATATGTCTTAATATCCACACCGAGATCATCTATAAGACTGCTCAGCCCGGTGGTTTGATCTTGCCCCAGCGCTTTAGTGGGGAAAAGATACAGCGCGCGGCTGGCGGGATTATCCATGATAGTGTTTAAGACGGGGAGATTATAGCAGAGCGTTTTGCCGGAAGCGGTTGGGGTAACCACAACCGTATCCGCTCCGCCTGAGAGCGAGTCGAGCGCCAAACGCTGATGAATATAGAGTTGGTCGAGGCCGCGTTTCTTGAGTGTCTCCACCAGGCGCGGATTAAGAAAATCCGGATAGTCGGCGAAACTGCCGGGTTTTGGGTCTAGTGTTTGCCAGTGGACTATGTTTTGACTGATAGACTGATCGGAGCGGAGCTTATCGAGGATTTGTTCGAAATTCACAGGCGACATCACTTTCGAATTGTTCTCAGGATTTCCCGTTTAACATACGGGCGCATACATCGCAAAACTTGGAGCTTTTTTGGTCAATTTCCATCATATTTCTAGAAAAATAGTGAACACAGCGAGCGTTTTTGCAGTATGGAATTTCCAGCAGATAGCCCATTTGGCTGACTGACTCCTTGTAGAGTCGGTCATAGACGAGGCGCTCATCTTCGGGCAGACCATAGAATTCCTGGCGAATTTGGAAAAGGGAGACAGATGACACTCCCGAGAGACGGTCGGCGTAACTGATTACAAAGTTCTCGTCCGGCACATAAAGGTCCTCTTCGCAGATAGCCAGGACCTTCTCACGCTGATTGGCTTTTGCTCGCTCAAGTTTGGAGAGCAGCACGCGGGCATAGTATTGGTTACGAATGACGTTGTAGGATTCGTCGGGCATTTTCATGCCTTTGAGAATATCCACCGAACGGTCGAATATTGGTCCGATTTCAGTGGCCAGACGATTGACGAGCGTATAATCGACTTCGCCCATCGGCACAACCACTACTTTTGACTTTAAGATTCCCACAGTTTGTAAATTATAAGAAATTCGGACGCTGGAGCAACCCAATTTCGCTCGTGTGGAGGAATGCCGCCAGAAAGTGATGTTATTCCGCTGTGAAGAACGGCTTGTCGCTTCCGGTGGGCGAGTAGGTGATTTCCATGGCTACCCCGCATTTGGGACACCAGGTCGTCTGCTTTGGCCCCTCGTTCAAGTATATTCGATTGTAGACACGACAACATTTGAAATATACGCCGATAAATCTCCGCGGCGTCATTTCATTACCCTCCGAAGCGCTTTTTTTGCTTGAACTCATTTCTCTGTTAGGGCTCTTGCGGCAACCTCTTAAGCCTCGCCTGTTGCCAGCTTTACCTGCGCAAGCGATGCCTTTACTATTTCAACGCTGGCGGAGCTTCCGAGTCTATCCGCGCCAAGCTCAATAAATTTCAAGGCTGTTTCCAGAGTGCGAATCCCTCCGGAAACCTTTACCGGGATTTCGTTTCTTGCGGCGGAAACTACATTTCCGACAATTTCCTCGGTTGTTTCCCCGAAAAAACCGGTCGCGGTTTTAACAAATTGCGCTCCGGCGTTGATGGCAATTCGGGTGGCGTCGATTTGTATCTGCGGATTGATCAGCGGCGCTTCGATGATCACCTTCAAAGTTATCTCTTCGGGCATAGCTCGACGAATTTCGCTTATCTCCGCCTCAACCTTTGCGTAGGTCTTTGCGGACAGAAGACCAATATTCGCGACCATATCGATTTCATCAGCGCCGTTACCAATATTCTCTAGCGCTTCAGAGATTTTGTTGGTTGTTGTTGACGCTCCAAGTGGAAAACCAGCCACGCCCACTATTTTGAATTTTCGATCTTCAAATGTATCTCTGACAAGAGATATCCAGAACGAATTAACGGCCAGTCCAAAGAATTCATATTCTTGAGCTTCTCTGCATGCGACAATAATTTCCTCGGCTGTCGCGTCGCTCTTGAGAAGAGCGTGATCGAAGTAGTTGTTTAATTTTCTTTCTGGCATAGCCGTGATGCGCAAATCAGTTCCTCAGTCATTGAATCTTAGTTATCCGGACTTAGCGCTATCGGTGGACGGGCTATCTGAAGTGGTTGTGTCCGGTTTTGGTTCATCCGTTTTGGCTGTGTCATTTGCCGCCGTATCATTTGCCGTCGTATCAATTGTTGTCGTGTCGGAAATAGCCGAATCGGGTCTTGCGGTGTCGGAAGAAGTGGTATCCAGAATTGTTGAATCATTTGCCGTCGTATCAATTGTTGTCGTGTCGAAAATAGCCGTATCGAGTGTGGGTGTCGATGTTGTGTCGCTCGCAGTGTCTGCAGCAGTATCTTTAGTAGTGTCAGCAGTAGTGTCCGTGATTGAATCGACTTTTGCTGTATCGAGTACGCCTATGTCCGCAGAGTTTGTATCCGTCGAAACGCCCGTCGAGTCTACGTTTTTCTCTTCCGATTCTGTCGGAAAGCGCGCCGCAAGGTGAAATTTCACTTTGTAATTTATATATGTTTCAACCTTGGTTTCGCCAACATAACCCGGTCGAAATTCGGAGAGAAATACGGCGGCGAGGGCGCTTTTGTCAAAAGCCGCCGCACTGTCGCTGGTCGTTATCAAGCGCGGCTTTACAGGTTGGCCAGTTGTATCAATAAGGCACTGGATTTCCACTTCTCCCTCAATATTGTCCTTCAGCGCTTTGGCAGGGTATGGTGGTTGGCGAAAGAATATGAATTGCGGTTCGGAGGTTAGCGTATCGGACGAAGAGCTGTCGGCGATGTAGCTGGATAATATTTCGAAAGTTGTATGCCCAGCTGGTGGTGGCGGGAAATTCCCTTTTATAAGATCAGCAAGGCGAATGTTATTCTTAGAGAACGCCTGCATTGAGCTGTCTAAGGCGGTGTCTTCCTCCGACTCGACATCGGTTAGTAGATTCGCTTTTTCAAGCGGATCGGTTGATCTAAGTTGTTCATCAGGCTCAATTTCAGGTAGGCTTTCATAAGAAATTAACTGTTCGTACTCTTCGATGACTATTCCTTCCGGGTGGTACTTGATAATCCAGTTGGTAACGTCCACTCCACCGTTGAGGCTTCCCGTAAACTGAATCTCGATCGTGTCGCCAATGGATTTCGAGAGGAAAGGCATAAATTTTTCGCCGATCGATTCGCTCAAGTCTATTCTATGATAAACAGTATCAACTGTTTCGAGGACAGTATATGAGCCATAACCGGCGTAGGAGAGAGTTGTCAAAATAAAATCCCGAAACTCATTATCCGAATCAATAGTCTCTGCGGTAATTTCAAGCGATCGCTCAAAGAAAGGAAAACCCGCAGAATCAATCACGCGCCAACTCTTGTTGTTGCGATTGATAGCGTATGTTTCCCGCAAGGCGTAGACTCCGTCTCGTGTATACAGAGACACCTCCATAAAATCGATGTCCCTGGCAAACAGCGACGACACCCAGACGGTGCGGCGTTGAATGAATACCGAATCGCTCTGATATAATCCGCTGTACGGCTTCAGGCCCGAGTTCTCAAAATATTTGGTGGCGTTCTCGCCCCAGATTTGCAGCGCGCGTTCTTTGATAATTTGCGACACAAGCGCTTCCTGACTTTCAATTATCTCCATGGCCGCTGAATAACGGGGCTGATGGAAATATTCCTCAGGAGTCAGGCGAAGGGAAGTTCCGCCGGGAAGAGAGGCCGAGAGGCAGATCAGAACCACGAGAGTGAATCCGATAAAATAGAGCCGAGCTGTCCTTCCGGGCTCGGACTGGCTCAGAATTGATTTATCGCGATTGGATATTATGTCTAACATTTGCGGTTTTTAGTCGCGCCCCTCTTCATCGGGGGGGTGCGCGAGTCAATATAGGCGCCCCGTCTGCGGGGTTCAAATAGAGAAATTTTAGCGCAAAATCCAGAGTCGTGCGCTAAGGTTATACCCGAGTTTTCTTGACTTGGGTCCCGGCCCTGATGTATTCTCCCTTCGGCCAGATGCGACCAGGCGCCGCCTAGCGCCACCTGGCGCGACCAGCCAGCGATCAGGGACGCGAAATTGGGGCCGTAGCTCAGTTGGGAGAGCGCTTGAATGGCATTCAAGAGGTCGGGGGTTCGATTCCCCCCGGCTCCATTTTTTCTTCGAGGTTTATTCGAGATGTCCCGCCAAGACACCTCAAGGGGTGTCTTCTGAAGAAATCTTTCAAGATGTCTTTTTAAGAATATCTCTCTCGGGCGAAATTACCCCTGCCATTGACAGTCTCAATTTTCTTTCGTGAGACTGGCGTTAGCGGGGGTTTGTTGTTTTAATGGAGATGATGAAGAGACAAATTGGGCGGTTTACAGGATAACGAAGTGAGATTAAGAGGTGCAAAGAGAAGGTTTGAAGAATAGTAAGATCAAAGCTCCGGGAGCAGTAACCATAAGCGGGCAGGGGCTGAGAATAGAAGACGTGGAAAGGGTCGCTCGCTCCGGAGCAGTTGTCTCTCTGGCGAAATCGGCTGAGCGTGATATAAAATCTTGCCGCCGACTTCTCGAAAAGATGGTGGCTGAAAATGAGTCGGTTTATGGCGTAACCACCGGAATTGGAGAATTCGCTCGAATTCAAGTTCCTCCGGAAAAGGCGGGGGAATTACAAAAGCGTATTGTTTTCAGCCATTCCGCTGGAGTGGGCGACGAAATGCCCTGCGAATGGGTGCGGGCGAATATGCTTTTGCGGGCGAATGTCTTGGCCAAAGGCTATTCGGGGGTGCGGCTGGAAATTGTTGAATGTTTGATTGACATGCTGAATCGCGGAGTTACTCCAGTTGTCTATAAGCGCGGATCGTTGGGCGCTTCGGGGGATCTTGCGCCAATGGGAATGATCGCCGAAGTAATTCTTGGCGGCGGAGCGGCCTGGTACAAAGGCAAAAAATATTCCGGCAAGGTGGCCCTGAAAAAAGCGGGTCTTACCGCCTTGACGCTGAGTTACAAAGAAGGTTTGGGTCTTATCAACGGAACTCAGACTCTGACCGGAATAGGAGCGCTTGCTCTAGCCGACAGCCGTAATTTGCTTAAAGCGGCTATCATCGCCTCAGGTATGACGGTCGATTGTCTGCAATCTTCTATGGCCGCGTTCGATAGTCGGCCTCACAAATACCGCGGGCATCGCGGACAGATCGAAGTCGCTCAAATCATCAAGAAACTCACCCGCGGCTCGCAGACAATTCCTGATAATCATGGCAAGGTGCAGGACGCATATTCACTGCGCTGTATTCCTCAGATAATCGGGCCGTCGCTTGACGCATATCGCTATACGCGCGATGTAATCGAAACCGAAATGAATGGACTTGTAGACAACCCGCTTTTCTTTCCGGATAAAGGGGATAGTGTCGCGGCGGGAAATTTCCACGGACAAGCCCCGGGAATGGCCCTGGATTTTCTGGCCATAGCAG
>JACZUZ010000067.1 GCA_022572905.1 Candidatus Zixiibacteriota bacterium
CATACAATGAATTGCCCTGGAAATTCGAAGCAGGAACGCCCAATATCGCCGATGTCGTTGCTTTTGGATCCGCTATTGACTATTTGACGGATCTGGGGATGGATAATATTCGTGATCACGAGAAAGAATTGACGGAATACATTATTAACAGGCTAAGAGAAATTCCATCAATATCAATTATCGGCCCTACCGATTTGAAGCGACGCGGCGGTGCGATTTCGTTTACTGACAAAGACATCCATCCGCACGATATCGCCCATTTTCTGGATAGCAAAGGAATCGCAGTTCGCGCGGGGCATCATTGCGCCCAGCCATTGATGCGCGCTCTGGGTCTTGTCGCCACTACGCGCGCATCGCTCTATATTTATAACTCAAAGTCCGATGTGGACTCTTTAATCGACGCTCTCCTGGAGATGAGGGATTTTTTCAAAGCCTAGTTGTTTTTTGAAGAAGTTAGATAGAAAATCAAAGATGTCAAATCCGTTAAACGCCCTCTATCGAGACATACTGCTTGACCATTACCGCTCACCCAGAGGTAACAAGCCAATAGAACACTTCGACTCCTCGCAACGCGGCTCCAATCCGGCTTGTGGAGACGAATTGAATCTGGCCATCGCGGTCAATGACAATCGTATCTCCGATGTGTCCGTGCAGGCCAAAGGTTGCGCAATTTCGGTGGCGTCGTCATCGATGTTAACCGAAGCTGTGCAGGGAATGACTTTGGATGAAGCCTCTCGATTCGCCGAGACAATACGGAGCATGATGAAGGGTGAGGATGTCCCCAAAGATGTAGAACTGGGTGATCTGGACTCTCTGAGCGGTGTTCGGGATTTTCCGGTGCGAGTAAAGTGCGCTCTGCTTTCATGGGTAACCCTTCTGGACGCAATACGAATCTATCACGAAGGCCTGGACGGAGACAAAAGAGCTAAATCCGGCGCCGTTTCGACCGAAGCGCCAGGCGATAAAGAAACTTTCGCAAACTCAAGAAATATTGGTCTTGTATTGTAACCATTCTTGATAAGAGTTAATTGCAACTAAAGCTGAATTAAGAGGCGGAAAAGTATGTCTGAAGAAAAAGTGTCCCCACCGACCAAAGAAAAAGTGTTCGAAGCGCTGGTTCCTGTCCAGGACCCGGAAATACACATCAGTATTGTCGATCTGGGGCTAATTTATGACGCTCTCATAACAGATGAGGGAGAGGTTACGATCAAAATGACTCTGACAACTCCGGCTTGCCCCTACGGTGAAATGCTAATTGCTCAAACCCAAAAAGCCGTAGCGGATATGGATGGAGTGACAGACGCCAAAGTCGATATTGTCTGGGAACCGCTTTGGGACCCAAAAGAGATGGCGTCTGATTACGCCAAAGATCTTCTGGGTATTTGGTAAAAGCCCGGACACTCGCGCACCTGCACGTTCTATTTCAAAAAAACAAATCTAAGTTCTCAAAAAGATTAAAAATTTCTAAGAGAGATCGAAAAGTCTTACGGAATCGTCAGTTATTCTCGCGATAGATTCGCTCAATTTCCGCTACAACTTTAGCGCTTCCCAGAATAGTGGGGCAGCGCTGATGCGGCGCAGTGGGCGCTATATCGAGAATTTTCTCGCGTCCGGTGGTTGCCCCACCGCCAGCTTCCGTAATCAATTTTGCCAGAGGCGCCGCTTCATAGAGCAGACGTATCTTCCCGCAAGGCGCTCCATCGTGGGCCGGGTACAAATACACTCCGCCTTTGAGAAGACTGCGATGAAAATCGGCGACTAGCGAACCAACATAACGCGTGGTGGATTCCTTTCTTCCGGTGCGCAGATAATCAACGACTTTCTGAGTCGGTTTATCCCAGAATTCGTAGTTTGCGGCATTGACGCTATATATTCTAGACTCTGTTGGTATTTTGATATCCGGGTATGCCAGTATAAATTCACCGCCGTCGATATCGTAGACGAATCCATTTACAGTAGAACCCCGCATCCAGAAAACAAAATCCAGCGCTGAGCCGTAAAGAGAATACCCTGAGGCGATAAGTTTATTTCCCGGTTGAAGCGCTTCGCGTATGTCGCTCCAATCTGTGTTATCTAGCTTATACAATCCAAAGATTGACCCAATCGTGACATTCACATCAATGTTCGACGAGCCATCAAGAGGATCTACTGTTAATAAGTAATTCTCTGATCCCTCGCGGCAATCAAGTCTGACAACTTCATTCATTTCCTCTGAAATAATATAACCGATTATGCCAGCCTGTTTGAAAACATCGACAAATGTTTGGTTAGCGAATTCATCGAGTTTTTGCACTTCTTCGCCCTGAATATTTATAGCTCCGGTGTCTCCGGTAAGTCCAGCCAGACTAGCGCGCTGGACGGATTTGTAGATACGCTTGAGAATTTTGCCAACCACTCCGACTACTTGAGCGATCTGGCTCTGGTTCTCGGGGGAGGCGTTTTCCGCGTCAGCCAGATAGTTTTCTAGTGTAATATTGTCAGAGATAACTGGTCCCATATTTTGGATTACTCAAGTTCGGATTTGACGATATTCCTCACGAAAGCCGCGCCGATGCTGTCCGGAGCGGCGCAATATTGAGTAACAATATAGCTGATCAGACTACCATCTTTCAACTACCAGTTGCAATTTTGAGAGATTGAGTTGCGCTGAAGATTCTCTGTCTATCAGGAACCTGAGAGTCCCAAAGGCCGGATTGATCTTCGCCGCGGGAGTTGAACGCTCTACGATTGTCTTATAAAGCGCCACAGCTTTCCCCGCCCCGGGTACCATGAATATCACCTCCGCCGCGGCGTTTATTTGTCGTTCTGTTAGTGTGATCCTATGCGTTCCCTTGGAGCCAACATAAACGTTTGCGACACTCTGCTGAGGGCCAATTTCATTTTCAGGATAATCTTCAAAAATCGAAGCTGTGTGACCGTCCGGTCCCATGCCTAGCAATATCAAGTCAAACTGGGGCAGGCCATTCAGAGATTTGATCTTGATCTCTCGATTTATAATTTCAGAATACTGTTGGGCGGCATCGGCCAGATTATCAGACTCGCCTTTCATACGAAACACTCTATCGTTTGTGATACCCAGTGGATCCAAAAGTGTCTCGAGAGCCATTCGATAATTTGATTCCGCATGATCAGGCGGAACAGACCTCTCATCCCCGAAAAAAAAGTAGGTGTCCTTCCACTCGGGCGCCTTGGCATACACCGAATTCGCCAGATAGTGATAAAGCGCCACGGGTGTGCTTCCGCCTGCGAGCGCAACAGTGAACCTGCCGTTCTTGCGAACCGCAACGCGCATTGATTCAAAAAATCTCTCCGCGCCGTAGCGAACGAGCTCATCTGAGTTCTCAAATCTGTAGAGTATCGGAGAGCTCTCCAATGATCCCTTCGGTGACGATCCAATTCCAAGCTCAAGGGCTTTACTTAGCGAATCAGTGTATTCAATGCGTTTACCCGGATCGCTAATGCGATGAATCATTGAATTCACATCATCCAGAAAATCGATTTTTCTTCTGTCAACCGATACTCCATCAACCATTATTTTATATTCGACGCTTCCCGAATTATTCTCCCTGTCACTTTCATATAACGGGGAGATCGAAAGTTCTCTTATCGTTTCGCTCTCAAATTCGAACACAGCCGCGAAATTATTTAAGTGATTCGTCTTTCTATTATCTCGCCTTATACGTTCAAAAGAAATATTGATTGTGTTGTCACCGAAGCGAAACTCAGATGAATACATTGATTTTCGTCGTAAGAATTTTAGCTCAAGTCTTTCTTGCAACCAGCCCGTTAGATATGCCGCCCTTATTGCGTCGCTCGGAGTTGGGCAGGGGGATATGATTTTAATAGAGCGCAGATTTGCCAAATTTATTAACGTTTCGGGCCTGTCGAAGGCTATACGGATAGCTTCGCGGATTGGGTGATCTCTTTCATAGCCAAGATCGAACAAATTTGTGTATTCTCCGCGTTGTCCTCTCACCTTGGCGGTCAGTTTCTTACGATTAATAAATGAATCGAAAAAAACGAAATCCGCTATTTCCTGCCAATCGAGATGATGTTCAGCGCTCCAGACTCCCGGCAAGAGATCAAGCGCCAACGATAGTTCGCTCGTTACCAGAGACCGGGCGATAGATGTTGCGCGATCTATGTGTTTTCTTGGGATAAGAATATTGATTCTCTCCCAACAGACCATCTGGCTCGCGCCGTATGGCACATTGCAGGCGATAGATAGCTCGGCCTTCAGGTTCGACCCGTCGACTCCCGCTTCTTGAGTCTCGTTGGCAATGTCATCATCCACAACGAAATGAATAGTTCGACTGGGGCGCTTGGCCGCGAACTTAAGGATCAACTCTTCGGCCCGAGAATGGGTTGATTCATCGGAGAGAACAATCAAATTTCCGAGGGATACACGCGAAAAAGAGGATTTGTCAGGATTGTCTTCTTGTGTCTGTTCCCAGAGTTGGCTAAGACGCTGGTTGATTATTGCAGGGGCAATCGGAACATATCCCTCGGCGCTAAAGGAATCAAATGGTAATATTTCCAGTATATTCATTGGTGAGAATTTGTAAATAGTAACTGTCTAAAATTTCAGGCCGGATTTCGATGTCAGATTCGACGCCACTTCCGACCGCTTCTGGCGAGTAGCGCTTGAGATTCTTCCGGTCCCCAGGTTCCAGCCGAATAATAATACAACGGCGCGGCGTTTTCTCCCGACCAACTTTCAATCAAAGGGTCAATTAATTTCCAGGAGAGATCAACTTCATCCTGACGCGCGAACAAGCTTGCTTCTCCGTTTATTGCATCCAGAATTAAACGCTCATAAGCCTCCGGGGCTGTTCCGCCGAAGGATGTTCTGTATTGAAAGTCCATCCGCACAGGATCAAGTTTCATTGCTTGACCCGGACGCTTCGAAACAAAGGAAAGGGAAATCCCTTCGTCGGGCTGAATTCTAAATCCGATCACATTCTGTTCGGGGGCTGCGCTTCCAAATTGTTCAAACAGCGCCAGCGGAGGTTTCTTATAGACAATATCCACCTGGCTTACCCGACGGGAGAGTCTCTTACCCGTTCGGATATAAAACGGTACACCCGACCAGCGCCAATTGTCTATTTCCAGTTTCAAAGAAACAAATGTTTCTGTTTTAGAGTTGTCAGACACTCCCTCCTCATTCACGTACGCGGCAACTTCTTGGCCATCGACTATGCCCGCTCTGTATTGAGCGCGCACCGTATTTCTTATCGCATCACTTCGACTATAAGGTTGAATTGAGCGCAGGACTTTAACCTTTTCGTCGCGAATAGCCTCGCCTCTGAACGCCGCGGGCGGTTCCATTGCGATTAGCGTCAATAGTTGGAGAATATGACTCTGAAGCATGTCGCGTGTAATTCCGGCCGTGTCAAAATATCCCGCCCGACCTCCGAGGCCTATTGACTCCGCTACTGTTATCTGCACGTGATCTATATAATGGTTGCTCCACAGCGGTTCAAAAATTCCATTGCCAAATCGAAAGGCCAGAATATTCTGAACAGTTTCTTTGCCCAGATAATGATCAATGCGGAAAACGCGGCGCTCCGTGAATGTATCATGAATTTTCTTGTTTAACTCACGGGCGGAATTGCGATCCCTGCCAATTGGCTTTTCAACAATAACTCTGCGCCAGCAAGAACCCGACTCATCCGCTAATCCGGATTTTTTTAAGTTTTCAAGAATTGGACCAAATGCTCCTGGAGGCGTCGACAAATAGAACAATACATTTCCGCCTGTCTGATAACGAAGCGCTATATCGTCGAGAAGTTTCTTTAACTTGCGGAAATCTTCAATTTTGTCGTAAGCTCCCCGAACATAGCGCAATTCGCTTGCAAAGCGTTCTCTAACTTCGGCGTCGGATTGGTTGAATCTCCCGAACTCCGACAGAGTCTCGCTCATCTCTGAGCGAAATTGATCATCGCTTTTGTCTCGGCGAGCGTAACCGATAACAGGGTGATTGTTCCCGAGAAGGCGTTCCTGCTTGAGCGCAAATATTGCGGGAATGAGTTTGCGATGAGTCAGATCTCCAGATGCGCCAAAAATAACAATGGCGCAGGGGTTGGTTCCTGCGCCCTCTTCATCAAGAGCGCGAAACGGATTTGTCAACTCTTCCACTGTATTTTCCTGATCCAGTGTAACAGACCGCGCGTTTTCAGAGTTCATTGTTTAGACAAGCCGCTCTCAGATACGATTTCCGCGGCAAAGATTCACGGTAAAAAATTATTTACTTTTAGACACTGCCGTTTTAACGGCGTGTCCGCCAAACTGATTGCGAAGCGCCGCCAGAACTTTGTCGCTATAGGAGTCTTCCTGTCGTGAACGAAAACGGCGCATAAGAGCATGCGTCAGCGCAAGAGCGGGTACGTCAAGGTCAATAGCTTCCTTGACTGTCCAGCGTCCCTCGCCTGAGTCCGCGACATAGCCTTTGATATCTGTCAAATCCTGGTCGTCTCTCAATGCAAGTTCAAGCAACTCCAATAGCCATGAGCGAATTACCGAACCCTGATTCCAAAGTCCGGCGAGTTCTTCAAGATCAAGTTCAAACTTGGACTCGCGTAAAATTTCAAATCCTTCCGCATAGGATTGCATCACGCCGTATTCAATCCCGTTGTGAATCATTTTGGTAAAATGCCCCGCGCCGGACTCGCCGACAAGTTTGTAACCATTCGGTGGCGCCAATGTTTTGAAAACTGGCTCAACATATTGAAATGGTTCTTTTTCGCCGCCGATCATCAGGCAATAGCCGACTTCTAGACCCCAGACGCCGCCAGAAGTGCCAGCATCAAGATACTTGATTCCCTTTTCCGAAAGTCGAGCGCTCCTGCGTACGGAATCTTTGTAGAATGAGTTTCCGCCATCAATAACAATATCATCACTGGATATAAGTTTTTCCACTTCGGAGAGAGTCGACTCTGTGATATCCCCGGACGGAACCATCATCCAGATAACTTTTCTGTCCGGCAACTGGGCGACCATATCTTGCAGCGAGTTTGCCGCGCTCCCGCCTTTTGCAGCTAACTCTTCGCGGGTCTTCGGCGATGTGTCATACCCGACTACCTCGTGCCCTCCGCTCAACAGGCGCAAAGACATATTGAATCCCATTTTACCGAGTCCAATAATACCTATTTTCATTTATGATTTCCCCTATTTAAGCGCGCATGTGATTTTGATTAGAAGGCTTTCGCTGACCCAATCTTGATGGCGGCGCTGTCATGCTACTACACTTGAATTGATTTTGTTTTCGACTGGAGTTGTGTTTTCCAGGAGAGCGAGAGTTTTCGATGCGATTGATTCGCCGTCGATACCCATTAGTTTGTAAAGATCAACAGCTTTTCCGGACGATCCATAGCGTGTCACTCCGATTTTTACGATTTGCGCAGCTAGACCTGCTGAGAAAAGCTCCGAAGACAGAGACATTCCGAATCCGGTGTTTACATTATGATCTTCAACGGTGACAATTTTCCCGAACTCGCAAATTTCGCGCAAGTCGTCGAGGTGAAAATCCGCCCAATGCGCCGCGGAAATTAATCTGACATTCTTGCCGGATTCGCTCAGCCTCTCCCATGCCTCCAGTCCCATTCCCAAAACAGCGCCAGCGCAAACTATCGTAGCGCCTTCGCCATCGCGGATTTCGTCCGTTCTGTCGGGACGGAACTTATAGTCGGCGCCAAAAAACGGATCACCCTGACTGTTTGAAATAGGATTTATCTTCGAGCGACCCATTACCATTAGAAAATTGCCAGGCAACGACGCTATGTAACGGGTGATTCGGTCGGTTTGATTCGGGTCGGCGGGGGTAAGGAGTTTCCAGCCGAATACCGAACGACTCAATGCAAAATAGTCTATACTCTGATGAGTCTTTCCGTCTTCGCCCACATCAAGTCCGCAATGAGTGCAGACGACTTTGAGATTGGCTTCGTTTATGTCGTTCAATCGGTTTTGATTGTAAGTCTCGGCGATTCCGAAAACTCCGAAATCCGCCCAGAATGTCAGA
>JACZUZ010000068.1 GCA_022572905.1 Candidatus Zixiibacteriota bacterium
GCATCGGGATTTACGTCAATCTGATATTCGCGCACAAAACCGCCGACCGACGACACTTCACTGATACCCTCAGCCGATTGCAGCGCATAACGCACTTGCCAATCCTGAATTGAGCGCAATTCATCCAGGTCCCATCCGCCGGTTGGATCGCCGTTTTCATCGAGACCCTCCAGCGTATACCAGTAGACCTGTCCGAGCGAAGTCGCGTCGGGGCCAAGGGTCGGCTGGACTTTATCAGGAAGTGAATTACGCGGCAGGCTGCTTAGCTTTTCAAGAATTCTTGATCGAGACCAGTAGAAATCAATGTTGTCTTTGAAAATTACATAAATCGAAGAAAAACCAAACATTGAATAACTGCGCACTGTCCTAACGCCCGGAACCCCGAGAAGAGCAACTGTCAGCGGATATGTGACCTGATCTTCAATATCCTGCGGGGAATGTCCGCGCCATTCAGTGAAAACAATTTGTTGGTTTTCGCCGATGTCCGGTATTGCGTCCACAGCAACCGGGTCTCTCGGAAGCGCGTCGATGTCCCAGTCAAAAGGCGCAACCACGACACCCCAGGTGATCAGAACCGCGGTAGCCAGAAGCGTTATTAGTTTGTTGTCCAGACAAAACCGAACCGCGCGTTCGATCAGAGAGGAAGAGATATTTTCGGTAAGCTCTTTTTTTTCTGTGGAGCTATTCATTGCTTTCACCGTGAGCGTGATTTCGTTCAGCGTCTCTCGAATTCGCGTATGTGTTTTTCAAACCGCCACATCGGAGCATGGCGGAGCCATAATACGGATTTGCAGTTCCTTTTTCATTCTGTATCCAGGAAGCGCCTTTGCCAGAGAACGCCATCGGACAATAATATTGAAACACTGTGTCCTCGCCCGCGGCTCCGAATTCGGAGGCCATTGCAATCATTCCCAGAGAAAGTGGTTCGAATTGAGCTCGCGCGACCTCAATATCGTTGGCGCCGCTGATTTTATTCGCCGCTAAATCCAAACTGGTCAGTTTACTTTCAAAATCTTTTGCGATTTCTTTTGACATGCATTTAATCGTTTCGGTGGGAAGAGCCACAAGGAATGAATTGGCGGCTGTTTTGGCGCCTCCGAGATTGTCCTTGCTCAATGAAGCTTGAATGTCAAAGTATGTTTGATATGCGTCAGTGAACGCTTTTGTGATAATTCCACATCCTTTGGAATGAGACATCTCAGCGGCGGTCGAGCTGGTCGAACCAGTCGCACTGGCCGAGCCAGCCGCACCGGACGATCCGGTTTGAGTGTCGGGGTTTGATTCGGAATTGCCACTCGGATTCATCATACTGGGCTTGGCCTGTATCTGCATTGCGGCGTCAATTTTGAATGCACCGTTGGTAACTACCATTTCGCCCTCAGCCAAACCGTGTATGACAGTGTAGTATCCATTAGTTTTCGGGCCAAGCGTTATTTCGCGCCCTTCGTAGAGATGCGGATTGGCAGGGTCCTGAACGTAAACGACGGCGCGCTCACCTGTAACGAGTGTCGCGCTGGCGGGAATCATAATCATCTCCTCCACAACTGCGTTTGACGCATAAATAACACCATGCGCATAAGCGCCCGGACGAAGCTTGCCATTGGCGTTCTCCATATTAACTCTGGCGCGAGCTGTTCGCGTGTGAACATTCACAACCGGATCTATGAAATCAACGGCGCCTTCGAATTCTTCGCCGGGGTTGGTCTCTGTAGTAAATTTAACTCGCTGGCCAACATTAATCCAGGCCAGGTCCGGTTCGTATGCGTCGAATGTAACCCAAACAGTTTGCAGGTCGGCGATGCGGAGGAGAGTCTGGCCCTCTTTAACGAACTGTCCCTCCTTGACATCCTTGTTTAGCACAACACCGGTTACGGGTGAGGTCACTAACATGAATTCATTCGTTTCACGATTCTTCTTGATCGCTTCAACCTGAGACCGAGTCATACCCAGTAATCGAAGGCGATCTTCGGCGGAAGCGATATTCGAAAGCGCCGAACTTTTTACAATAGAAAGATGACTAGTGGAAAGTTCATCGTGCGCCTCTAGAGCCTGAATTAACTCTTCTTGCGCGGAAATCAATTGCGGACTGTAGATTTCGAAAATTGGCTCGCCCTTGCGAACAGTCGCCCCGGTGAAACTTACATACATCCGCTCGATTCGTCCCGGAACCCATGCTGTGATTGTGCGCACAGTGGTTTCGTCCGGCTCTACGCTTCCATTGAGGCGCAACTGATATGTCATTTTCGCTTTGCGTACTTTGGTGACTTGAATTTCCGCAATCTTTTTGGCGGATTCGGAAAGTTCAATTTTTCTTTCACCCACATCTTTGGACCCCGACCCTCCGACAGGGATTAATTCCATACCGCATATAGGACATTCCCCGGGCTCAGGGAGCTGGACTTGCGGGTGCATTGAACAGGTCCAGATTATCGCCTCATCAGACATGACAATGCTGTTGTTAGAGACGCTGTCCGTGTCACTTTCAGCTTTTGCATGTTCGTGACTTGACTCCGAACATCCGAAAAGCGTCATGCTGACCGGTAGCGCGATCATAGCCGCTAACAGAATGTATTTACTTGTTTTCATAATGAGTTCCTTCATCTATTTTTCAAGCGCCGACCAATCTTCATCTATCGAAGATTTTCCAAGTAGCGCATTAAGTCTGGCGAGATACTGATTATAGTTTGCGATTTGTCGGTGATATTGACTTTGATAATCCAAAAGCTCTCTCTGTGAATCAATCAGATGTCTGAAATCAACATCACCGGTTTCAAATGATTTCTTAATCAGAAACATAGACTGCCTGGCCAGAGGAATAAGAGAGCTCTTGTACAACTTTGATTTGCGCAGAGCTTCTTTCACCTCAAAACGCAATTCGCTTAGTCTCTGGTCAAGTTCGCGCTCCACTTTCACAACAGATTCCCGCGCCGCTTCTTTGAACGCGCGAGCCGAGCGGGTACGCGATGAATTCTTCCCGAACCAAAGAGGAAGCGACATTCCAATGCGCACAGCATATGCGTCCTTCCCGCTCTCCGTTACCCCCGGCATCACAGCTTCGTCTATGTCTATATAGTCGAAGCCAAATGTAAACGACGGCAGCGATCGCTTGCCGGCCCAGCTTTCTTTCGCCTTAGCCATCTCATGAAGCGAGTTTGCGCGGCTTAAGAGCGGATTCTGATTCATCAGTTTTATCCTAAGATTTTGTTCGGTATCAAGAACATCGATTGTATCCGGAGTAGTATTCAGGTAGATAGTCTCACTCAGAGGTCTGTTGAGAGTAGCGTTTAGACCAGCGCTCAAGCGGTTTATATTTTCACCCACTGTAATCTCTTCATCAGCGAGCCGCGCTCTTTCCATCTGCAGACTCAATAGTTTCGACTGCGAAATTTGTCCGACAGAATACTTGCGTTGCCCAACACTCTCCAGCGCTCCCAGAAGCGAAAGATGTTCAGCAATGATTTCCGCCAGCTGATTCTGGAAGTAAATTTCAAAGTATAAATGTCTGATCTTAACTTCAATATTGTTCCAGATATCAGAGCGCGTCGCATTTAGGGCTTCGGCGTTAGCCTCCGCCGCAACGCCCTGGGCGCCAAGCGAACCAAACCAGGGGATAGTCTGCGAGATGCTCAGCTTCCGTCTCTGTGGGCCTACCCGAGTTTCCACCGACTCCAAAAAATGGCTGTAGCTAATGCGCGGATTAGGTAACGCTCCGGCGGCGGAAACACCCGCGTGGGCGCTTTCATAGCGATACCCGGCCGAGAGCGTCGCCGGATTATTCTTCGCTGCAAAGCGCAAATAATCTTCAAGCGTTGAATTCGAATCAAGCGTTACCGTTTGAGCGCTCACCTGAGAAGCTCCGCCCATTACAAGCGCTAGCGCTACGAAAGCTATTTTTTCTCTGAGCGCAGATAGTTTTTTGTATCCGCGATGATTGTATTTCATCTTTCCTTCCAGTTCTCATTTGTTTCGTGATGAATGACAATTCTTTGCGTAAGATCGCGCCGACATTCATCCGGGTTAGCCATACACCCCTATTTCTAATTTGCGCCTCGTTTTGGGGCGAAATAAAAGATACGCACCGTTAATTAATCTCTCGAAAGAGAGCTAATATGAGCGGCGTATGGCCTCTAAAAATTAAACTGGAAAATCAGATAGTAAGCTGACAACATCCAAGACCGCTATTCGGTGTTGGACATGCTGGTAGCGGGGGGCAATTTAAATTCGAAATACATAATTTATTGAGATTGGTAAGATTTACCGCGCGTAATGTCAAAGGACATTCAACGCAAGGAATACAGAGTGTCTTTGTAGAAGTCTTGGATATCGTTACATCAGAAAATGCCGACAGGGTGGAGCAGAAGGATTGGCTTATTTGGCAATCTGAGCAATTGTGCGACCCGACGGGTGCGACCGGTTCGGAATTAGACTCCTCTACCGAGTAACAAGTCTCTTGGGCCGGTTCCGCTTCAGATTGGCAACAGGAGCCCTTCTCAGCGGAAGCCACCCCGACAGATTTGGTGTTGCAGTCATTGGACTTAGCGGCTTTATCCATCTGGCAATTGCGAATAATCTCGCTTCCACAGCAGGCGCAATCACGTGGAAAAGCGCTTGAAGCTATCAGAATAACGAGCGAGAAAGTAGCTAAGCCACTGAGCAGCAGCGACTTGCGAATTCGCTCGAATGTAGTCAATTTTGCCATTTCTCTTCTTTTTTACCTAATTCGACTGCCAGCGTCTATAGCCAGCTTCTAACTAAAGGGAATACGCCTGGCGATGTCAATTAGTTCCCTTCAATCTTCGTGCCATTCCCGGCCTCATCTACGTCATCCGATAAACTCGACTCAGAAGTCTACGCAGACGATATTTACTTTATCGGCTCCTTAGGCAAATTAATTCAATCTGAAACACGGTATTTCTTCCTTCGCTTATGTTCTTGAGAGCGCAAGCTTTTACTTTGGCCTTAGACCGGGTGGCTATCAGATCCGCCAACGTCTAGGACCGATTTTTTGTAATACCTTTATTTCGGAGCGCTAAATCACTATAATAGAGCGGTAATAATTCACCAGAACGTCGGCCAGCCCCGGCGCTCTAATGCGCTCAGCGGCGCTCAAACCATTGTGAAAGGAGTCTCAAATGAGGCGCAAAATTTTCAACCTCTCAGTATTTTCCCTGGTAGCGGTTCTGGCAGGGAGCGCTCTTTCTCCATTGACCGCTCTGGCGCAGGAGGATTCAACTGTCCAGACACAAGAGGATTCGACCACCCCCGCCCAAACACCTTCGCTCTATGATCGCTTGGGCGGGGTCTACAGCATCGCCACCGTTGTCGATGATTTTGTCGAACGGCTTCTGGTCAACGATGTTCTCAATGCGAATCCGAAAATCGACGCAGCGCGCGACCATGTGCCCAAAGCGGGTCTCAAGTTCCGAGTAACAGCGCTTATTTGCCAGCTTGCCGGAGGGCCGGAAGTTTACCACGGGCGAAGCATGACTGACGCCCACGCCCATCTGGGAATTACCGAAAAAGAGTGGGACGCAATGGTCGCCGATTTTGTGTTGTCGTTAAATAAATTCAACGTTCCCGAAAAGGAGCAGGGCGAGTTGTTTGCGCTGGTCGGCCCGACCAAAGACCAGATTGTCACGAAATGATACATTCTTATATAAATTTTCCGTAAAGATTTAAGACGATTGCAGGCTGGTCAAAATGGCCAGCCTGTTTTTTGTCGGGGTAAGTTTGCTGCTTTTGGCCGAGCGGCTATGTGGTGATTTTGCCGATTGTCACGCGTACTCTTTCGTTCGCGTCCTTGAAAAGAGGAGAGTTTATTAATGAACTAATATTCTCAAGCTCTTTCGGAGTAATGTCCTGTACTTCAAGACCGCTATCATATGCATCAGAGTCACTGCATTCTTTAGTCCAGACACACTTGGCCTTAAATCTTATTATTTTGGATAACTTTAAATCAACCGGTAAATCGATTCTAATCTGAAAAGTCGAATCCAATTCTATGGCGGTTGCGCTTTTTATCTTCATGCCCTTAGTTGTCATGTCTATCAAGCGCCCGATGAACATCTCAGTGTTTCTGTCATAGACGGCAAGGAAGGCGTCAGTATTTCGCCTTTCGAGTTTTCTTTGCTCTTTCATCTCGATCGTCCTTTGTATTTTCAAGCCCAAAACCAGCGATCATCTTGTTTGACTTCTATTATACTTATATCGGTCCCTAAAGAAGCCTTCTAAAGGGAGAGCCAGGCCGGGGCCATGTCGTATTGCGGATCGAGAACACGATAAAAGTCGCGCTTCTCATAACCTATTGAGTAATTTGATGATGCGGCGCTTGAAGCCACCTAGCGATGTTGATTACTCATCATTGACAATCTGGTAAATCTCATTATTTTTCGTTGAGCGGGAGGCAAGTGATGTCATATGTAGGGATAAGATACACTTATTTTGATTTTGATTTAAGGCGTGAGCTTTTACTGTTTGATCGACTTGCTCTACCATTTCTCGAATCAACTATTCGCGTATGGTCAGATAGCGAGTCAGACAGTCGCTTAAATCAATTAGCAGCCGAGCTTGAGTGGCTTGCAGAACGAGAGATTGTCGAGGCGCCTTCTTTAAGTCCCGTGCAAACTGGTCCGCTTGCTGATGACTATCTGGATTACCTCAAAATGTCAGATGAACGAGATAAGGTGTTTAGCAAGATCAGAGAGATCTCTGGGCCTGACTTGAATTTAGATGAAGCGTCTGCCTATGTTATGAAAACGGGCGATAGTCGGCTCATTCATTGCCTCACGCAAATAGTCCAGAATTTTGAGAAATATTTAGTTAGAATTCTCGCCGCTCAACTCAATCAAAATGATGGCACGATCGCCATCCCATTGTTATCAACAAGAGACGAGAACAATCTTGATATTGGGGTTTCACGAGCTCAGGTTTTGAGCATAGCTTTTGATTCCATTCCTTTTCCGGCAACAAATGTGTCGCTCGAGCAACTAATTGACTTTAGAAACGATCCTGACGTTAGAGCTGACTATCTGGCTTTGCATAGATGGGCCGCCACCACTGCAAAAGAAAGCAGACAACCTGCCGAGATACGAGAGGAGATTGAGTATCTGATCGCACAGTATCAAAGGCATATGAATATTCATAAGATTGAACAAGGAGTGGGAGCAGTAGAAACGGTTGTCACTGTCGGAGCCGAAACTCTTGAAAATCTCGTGAAACTAAAATGGGGTAAGGCAGCAAAGCAATTATTTTCTTTTCGCAAACGAAAGGCAGCGCTACTCAAAGCTGAATCGGGAGCTCCAGGAAAGGAACTGGCCTACTTAATTAAAGCAAGCACTTCACTATGATCATCCTTTCCCCCAGTGTGTGCGCTAGCGCTTCGTCCTGTGGATTGCGCCCCTATCTCCATCCGCTTTGACAGTGCAAATAATTTCAGATAGTACCTTCTATCAAAACTTTGCGGATCAATTTGCAAAGGGCTTCTTCTGTCGGTGGACAGAGTTTTCTATTCACAGAAACAGCCGGGAAATTATTCGAGTTCAGCAGTTGCGCATGTTGCCGATCATTCGCCATTTGGGCAGTGATATCAACGCGGTTTGTATCAGCTGGCCTTAATCGTGACTTTGTGGCTCAAGTTGTCGAGTTTCCTTTCAATCTCCATTAACTTGTAGAGAATTAAGATATGCGTTTTTTTGGCGTCAATACCAACAGGACTCTCATCGCTGGTGATATATTTCTCTAATCTTGTGTAAGCCTCATGAGGTACATCCATTAATTCATTCTCCTTTGACGCTTCGGATTCATTAGTTTGTGAGCGCTCATAGCGCTTGATATATACTATCAGTTTTGGCGGCCATGATGAAATCATTCTGGTGTAGACTCTTTATCTTGTGAGTCCACCAGATAACGGTGACCTTCCCCCAGGCTGTCTCCAAAGTAGGATGATGTCCCTCTGCTGCGGCCACTTCACCGTCCTTGTTGGTGAATACAA
>JACZUZ010000069.1 GCA_022572905.1 Candidatus Zixiibacteriota bacterium
TCTGGCAAGCCGGTGGGGATTTTTAAAACTCATGAACATTCGCCCCGCGTAATAATAGCCAATTCACATCTGGCGCCAGCTTGGGCCAATTGGGAAAAATTCCGCGAACTGGAACGTCTCGGGCTGATAATGTACGGACAAATGACCGCCGGAAGCTGGATATACATTGGCGCCCAGGGGATTATACAAGGTACATACGAAACCTTCGCGGCCGTCGGGCGGCGTCATTTTGGGGGTGATCTCGCCGGAAAGTGGATTCTTACCGGCGGAATGGGCGGAATGGGCGGAGCGCAACCTCTGGCCGCGACGCTCAATGGGACGAGTTTACTTTGCGTGGAAGTCGATCAGGCTCGCATCAACCGGCGGCTGAAAATCGGCTACTGCGATTTGAAAGTTAACTCTCTTGATAAGGCCCTCAAGCTGATAAATGAAAGCCTCAAATCCGGCCAGCCGATTTCAATCGGACTTGTGGGGAACTGCGCCGAAGTTTTTCCCGAAATTCACCGTCGCGGAATTGTCCCTGATATTGTTACCGACCAAACCAGCGCCCACGACGAGCTAAACGGCTATATCCCGGCGGGATTGAGCCTCGCTGAAGCTAATAAACTCAGGAAAGGCGATCCGCAAGGTTATATTGAGCGCTCCTTCGATTCGATGGCCACGCATTGCGAGGCAATGGTCAATTTCAAGAAAGCAGGCTCTGTGGTTTTCGACTACGGAAACAATCTGCGCGGTCAGGCCGAAAAAGGCGGACTCGCAAATGCGTTCGATATCCCCGGATTTGTGCCCGAATATATTCGCCCGCTATTCTGCGAGGGTAAAGGTCCCTTCCGCTGGGTAGCTCTTTCCGGCAGGGCCAAAGACATTCATGTCACCGATGAAATAATCTTGAAAGAATTCAAAAAAGACACCGCCCTTTGCCGCTGGATTGAAATGGCCAGACGCAAGATTCCTTTCCAGGGCCTCCCGGCCCGAATTTGCTGGCTGGGCTATGGCGAACGAGCGCGTTTCGGGGCGCTGATAAATCGAGCAGTCGCCAAAGGGGAAATCTCGGCCCCAGTCGTGATCGGGCGGGATCATCTGGACTGCGGATCGGTTACCAGTCCCTACCGCGAAACAGAAAACATGAAAGACGGCTCAGACGCTATCGCCGACTGGCCGCTACTTAACGCCATGCTCAATGTCACCTCCGGGGCTAGTTGGGTATCGATTCATCATGGCGGCGGAGTGGGAATCGGCAATTCGATTCACGCCGGAATGGTCATTGTCGCGGACGGAACTCGCAAAACAGCGGTGCGACTCAACCGGACTCTGACCAATGATCCCGGAACAGGAGTCATGCGGCACGCCGACGCTGGTTATGAAAAGGCCATAAAGTTTGCCAAGTCGAACGATCTTAAGCTACCTTCGGTCAGATGAACTCCAGAGCGCTAAAATCGAAAATCGATAACTTATGACTCCCGCTGAAGAACAGTACCCCCTTGATTCCGATGTGGTTGAAATAATGGGCAAGCCGGTCGGCCCTCCCAAACGCGCCACTCTCTTGATTCGTAACATCTCCCAGCTGGTAACATTGCAGGGCGCCTCCCCGCGCAAAGGAGCGGACATGAATAATCTGGCCATTATTGAAAGCGCTGGCCTGGCTGTCTCGGGCGACTCAGTATTGGCTATTGGCCCGAGCGACGAAATTGAAGGTCAGGTCGATCTGGCGCCCGGTTGTCATTTGATAGACGCTGGGGGAGGCGTGGTCACGCCTGGTTTTGTTGACAGTCATACTCATCCGGTCTTTAATATGACCCGCGAAAAAGAATTCGAGATGCGTTTGCAGGGAAAATCTTATATGGAAATAGCCGATTCCGGCGGCGGAATACGCGCATCGGTCAGAGATTTGCGCGCTACCGATGAAAAGACCCTGCGCCTGCGTCTGAATGGCCGTCTGGACAGAATGCTGGCTCATGGCACAACGACGGTTGAGGCGAAATCGGGCTATGGTCTTTCCACCGCTTCGGAGTTGATGTCACTTGAAGTTATCAAGTATCTGAACGAACGCCATCCTCTCGAAATAATCCCCACCTTCCTCGGGGCGCATGAAGTTCCCGATGAACACCGGTCCAATCGCGCGGAGTATATCAAGATTCTGATTAACGAAATGATTCCGCAGGTTGCGGAGAAAAACCTGGCGAATTTCTGCGATATTTTCTGCGAAAAGGGCGTTTTCAGCGTCGTTGAATCCCGCGAAATTCTGAAAGCCGCCGCCAAACACGGTTTGAAACTGAAACTTCACGCCGATGAGCTCGATTCATCCGGCGGGGCGGAACTGGCTTGCGAACTCGGAGCGGTTTCGGCGGATCATCTTGTTTCGGTTTCTTCCGACGGGATTTCCGCTCTGGCGAAATCAAATACGATTGCCACTCTTCTTCCCGGAACCACCTATAGCCTTGGACTCAAAAATTTCGCTCCGGCTCGAGACCTGATTGAAAGAGGAGCGATCATTGCTCTGGCGACCGATTGCAATCCCGGTTCGAACTATTGTGAGTCTATGCCCATGATAATCTCGCTGGCTTGTGTCCATTATCGGCTGACACCCGCCGAGGCTATTTGCGCGGCAACTGTGAACGCCGCCGCCGCGCTGGGCTTGGCAGGAGAACGCGGACAAATAAACATCGGAGGCGTGGCCGATCTGGTAGTCTGGGACGCAGGAGATTACCGCGAAATCCCTTATCACTATGGAGTCAATCTGGTTCGCGAAGTGATCAAGTCCGGCAAAGTTGTAGTTCAGCAAAATAAGAAGGCGTAATGAAGAGACTATTGAGAACGGCTCTATTATGTCGCCAGAAGTATTGTTTGCTCGCATTGTGTTTGTTAGGTATCAGTGTCACACAAATATCTTGCGGCGTTTATAGTTTCAAGAAATCAGGCGGCGCCAGTTTGATCAAAACTGTCTCGGTGGCGCAATTTGATAACGAAACAATCGAACCCGGTGTGGCCGACCGCCTGACCGAATTGGTGATTGACGCAATTATTACTGAGGGAACGATTGATGTTGTCGGTCCCGGCGCCGCCGAGGCGATTCTTAGCGGTACGCTCAAAAGCTACAAGCGCGATCCATTCACTTACGATGAAAGCGACCGTGTTACTCAATATGTAGTTAAACTTAGCATGGAAATTACATTGCGTAAGACCAGCAATGACGATGAAATCTGGAGTGAGATTTTCTACAATGAAGGCGTGTACAACGCTGACGATGAAACCGAGGAGGATGGCCAGACTCGCGCTGTCGCTTTACTCGTGACCGATATTCTCAACAAAACTTCCAAGGGCTGGTAGATTTTTTCTCTGCTGTTCTTGGCGCCCCTCCCGTTCTTGCGAAAGAAGTAATTATGGGATACATTTGTATCGGCTACTGATAGTATTGCGAACACTTCAGAGAAAACATCGAAGAATGAAAGAAGGTGAATTGTGAGATTACAGCGTTTGATATTCTTCGTTTCGTTATCGCTAGCGCTACCGGCAAGTTCATTCGCCGGTGGAACGTCGGGCCAGACCGGAATTGGTTTTTTGGTCACGGATATTTCCACATCTCTCAATCTTCGCATTTGGTCATCAGAAAATATGACTATCGAACCCACCTTCTCTTTTTCGCGTATATTCCCGAAAAATTCCGGGAGCTTGGCTAGCTATCAGATGGGACTAGGGATAGCCGCTCACTGGAAACCAGGCGAGGACCTCCGTCCATATATTGGAGGCAGAATATCTTTCGACATAGCCTCATTCAATGATGAGACATATGCAGATATCGCTTTCTCTCCGGTTTTTGGAGCGGAGTATTTCTTTTCTGATCACTTCTCTGTTGGCGGTGAATTTCAAGTCATTTTTGTCTTTACAGATGACACCTTCTCGCCTGCGTTACTGGCGACAAACGCCACATATATCCAGCCTGCCCAGGCTTTAACTGTGCAGTTGTATTTTTAGGAGTGTAAGATGAAAGTTGCTCGAGTTCTAATATGTTTGAGTTTGATCGTTCTAATTTCATGTTCAGGGAATGGTATAGCGGATCCAACATTCCTTTTTGACGGCTATACCGGTATAACTTACACGAACGAAATTGGTGAAATTGTTGGCCCAATTGACCCGAGCGATTGGCAGGTTAGTCTTAGTTCACAAATAGGACTTCTTTCAAGTGATAGTCGGGAGAATCAAATCTCATTGTCAAAGGTGATTCCCACAAAATTCGCCATTAATCCTGCCTATCCAAATCCGTCTGTTTCCCAATTCAAATTGACGATTGAATTTCCAATAGCTTCATCATATTCGATTACAGTATTAGATTTTGAGGGACGAACGATACGAAGTATTTCAGGAGAGGCGGATGCTGGCGCGTTTAACATCTTAATAGATCTACGTTCTGAAAAAGCAGGTGTTTATAGGGTGTTCTACGCTTTTAGCGGTCTCAGCGGATACGGTGATGTCTGGCTTGTCAATTCCGGGAGCGGGTTTTTTGAATGATGTCACCCCGACTAACAGTTTCACTTTGCTAGAAGTTGAATTTAATATGTTTTTTTCACAACTAATCCAAATTCGATTGCTCCCAACGTTAGCCTTATTGATGATTATTTTGGTATCAACCAGCAACGCCGACGAGCGCGGAAATATTGAGTTAGGAGTGGACGCATCGTTTGAAGCGGAATTTCTGCTTGACGATAGTGAACCGCTCAGCGAAGCTGAAGACCGCAGAGCTTTTCATTTCGAAGTTCCAAGTCGAGTCCGAATAGGCTTTTTTCCCAGTCCGAAAACCTCGCTGGAGATGGCAGTTAGTTTTTCTTCGGGGGAAAGCGCTACTTCAAGCGTGAGATCAAGCGCCTATGGCATCTCATTATTCCATCACTTTGTGCGTGAACAATTCGCAATCACTCCCTATCTCGGTCTGACAACATTGTTGATTTCCAGAGATGAAGGCGATGACATTCTTCGGGAGCAATTTGCTGTGGGTCTTGCCGCAGGTTTCAAGAGTTCTCGCACGAAGGTGAGTCCGCGTTTTGATCTGGCGTTATACCGGCGTTTCAAAGGCGATGGTTTCCCGGCCTCCACGATTATTGTCATATCGGGCGGTTTTTCGGTATTTACCGGACCAGCCCCGAATTAACGCAATTTCACCTTTGAGCGCGATCAAACCCTTGACTCAAGTTAGTTTAGCTTGACCAATTCCGACAGGGGCTGCATTATTCTCAAGCCTTGTCCGAACTCGTTTGATCTTACGAAATAATTGAATAAATACGGGCCTGCAAAAGGAGTTGGCGAGTTACTCGATTTGACTGTATAATAGAGAGGCAGGCGAATTTCCTCCCAACGGCCGGAATCAACTCATGAAATCAATTCGATCATTTATCCAGAGTTTTTCAATACTTGCGTTCTCGCTGCTCCTCTCAATTTCAGTAATTCATGCTGATGAATTTAATCCTCGGGTAGGAACCCGCGCATTCACCTTTCTCAAAAGCCCGATTGGCGCCCGTGCTGTGGCTATGGGAGGCGCCTTTACAGGTCTGGCCGATGATGAATCAGCGCTTTACTATAACCCGGCCGGAACTGTCTCTCAGAATGGCTCGCGGCTTATAATCGGCTACCAAAACTTTATGGCCGGAATTCAAAAGGGATTTTTGGGATATATCAAGCCCCTGGGTCCCGATCAGAAAATTGGAGTTTTCATTAATTATCTGGATTACGGAGATTTTATTCGAACTGACATCACCGGTCTCGAGAACGGCATATTTGGCGGCGGATCTGTGCTTCTCGGCGCAAATTATTCGCGCCAGGTCAGCGAGAAACTTCAATTGGGAGCCAATTTCAAGCTGCTGTATTCAAAGGTAGACGCTTTTACAGCGACGGGAGCCGCTATTGACCTTGGAGCGAAATATATAATTCGCCAACAGTCCCGAACCCGAAGAGATCGCGGATTCGGGTCGATCGGTTTTTCGATTCAAAATCTGGGGTCAATGCTTTCTACCTATGTGGATAACGCGGAAAAGGATCCTCTGCCACTCACATTCAGGTTAGGGGCCGGAGGGCAGCCCAGAGGCGTGCCATTGATTCTTTCCGGAGACATAATCAAGTCGATCGACAATGACTTCCAGATCGCGGTTGGATCCGAATATACCGATGCCAGTCCGATAATATTGAGGTTGGGCTGGTCCAGCTTCGGATCGAATTATCGCACAACGGGCAATGATTCAAAACTGGCCGGATTCAGCTTTGGGGCGGGATTTATCTTTGATCGAATGCAAATATCATATAGCATTACCCCCATGAATGATCTGGGCGAGACACACAGAATAACTGTCACTCGCGACTTGCGATAACGAATCAAAAGACAATGTGTCAATTCTGACAAAAATGAAAACGCAAAGATTGCGTAAGACTTCCTAGAAGGAAATCAAGCCATGCTCAGGGCAAGAACCAAATACCTCATCGCGAATGCAATTTGCCTGATATTATCATCGCTGACTTTGTTTGGCTGTGGAACAATATTGGAGCCATCGCCCAGGCAACACGTGATCAAGTTCTTCGGGGCTATGGAAAGAAATGATCGACCTGCAATCATCAACTCTCTGGATTTGGTTTCACTAATGCAGGTGTCTGAGTCGGATTACGCGCTTAAACTGGAAACGCCCAGGGTTATGCAGTCGCCGATAAGTATTGTCGATGACCTGACCGAGGACGGCCAAACCAAGCAAGTCTGGTTTCGGATGACGCGCGTTGTCGGCGATCAGGAAATAATTGGAGATACCGCCTATGTGGAAGTTTCGTTTCTTAGTGAAAGCAAAGGGGTGCAATATTACAATAAATTTGGACTCCGCAAGATTGGTGAGGGATGGCGAATCTTCAGCTTTAGAACACTCAATGAAGAGGGCAATTGAGAAGGGCCAATAACCATGCGTAACAAAATGAGAAGCGATTGGCCCCGAAAATTATTGTTTTGTTTGGTTATTATTATCACGCCAGCGCTCTTATCATGCTCCGCCAAGACAGAAAATGATAGCGCCGATAAATCCAGCCAAAACGAACGCCCAAGTGATGAATTTACGAAGACCACAGGGATAGAAGGCTCTATGACAACAGAAACCTCATACGTCCGTCGCGAAGGGTCCACGATCTCTGTTGCCGAGCTCAAAGCGGCTATGGACTCCGGAGAGAAGTTTGCGCTTCTGGATGTGCGCACACAGTCCGAATATGATGAAGCTCATTTGGAAGGTGTCTTCGCGCTGATACCATTTGATCAAATTATTGAAAGAGCAAGTGAACTTCCCCAGGATAAGAAAATGCCGATTTTCTCCTTCTGCAGATCCGGGCGGCGTTCTGGAGTTGCGACTTTGACCTTGCGAGAGCTGGGCTATGAACAGGCCTTTAATATAGAAGGCGGTATCATAGCTTGGAATCGCGCCGGATTGCCTCTCGCGAAATGACCGGGAAATCACAGCCCTTCACTTCTGTCTTCTTTTGTTTTCTTTGCCATCGTCGCAAATCCTGTCCGAATAGAAATCCATTCTTGGGATTTGTCTGCGATTAGCTTCCCGCTTTTCGAATGGCATTTATGATCATTGTGTCCGATGAAGCCGATGGGGAACTTTTCTCGAACAGATGCGTAGTTATTAGGAACGAGGTTCAACAAGAATCACATGTCTTGAAGCATTCGAAATTACTCTAAATTGTGAAGCAAGAAAAGTCATCGTGAGCCAAAAAAATTCAGGCCAGGAGATGTTGAGCGACAAAACCAATTGAAAATTCCGAGGAAATTGATGTTGAAAAGATATTTATCTTGCGTTTGAAAAACTATGTGTTTTTCTTCCCCTACTAGAGTAGAGAATATTTATCTGTGAAAGCGAACCGACATAACATTAATGACTTGACATTAACGAGAAAAGCGCTATCTATTAAGTAATCTAACAGAGGGCGCTTCGCCTTACTACTCACTGTT
>JACZUZ010000070.1 GCA_022572905.1 Candidatus Zixiibacteriota bacterium
ACAAACTCGCTGGTAAGAGGTTCAGTGGGCGCAACCGGAACAATATCACAGACAACCATCACAGCAGGATTCTTTTCTTTGAACGCGTGAATATAATCCCAGCTGGTAGAAACGCCGGTCGCGGTTTCGGTTTTCGTAAAGAAAACACAATCGGTTCCTTCCGGCGCCTTTTCCGGTTCGCCGGTGAATCCTTCGAGTTCCGGAGCTTCTTTCAGAATTGCGTCGCGCCCGATCATTTCCGCGAATATATGCGCGCGTTTGCTGAAATTGCCGTTGACATGATGAAGCGAGCGTTTGTGAATCAATCCGCGCGCGGCGGTTTCCATCGCCTCACTACCGCTACCGACAAAATAGATTTTCCAGTCGTCGGGAAGTGAGAAGTATTTGAAAATTTCATTGCGCGCTTTAGCGTAGAATTCTTTGAAGAGCGGACTGCGGTGTGAAAGGCTTCCGAAGCCGTTTTCGAGAGCCTCTTTGATATCGTCGGGCACGTGCGGACCGAGCTGGGCCGGGCCAACATTGAATGTCATGCGCATTCTACTTCTTGGGTCTTTCATGATTCGCTCCGTAGTTCTCTTTTGTTGAATTTATGACAGCACCCGAACTCTAATCGTGTTCGGGGAGTTTGTTATTTCCTTGATCAACGCGCTGGGGATGGCGTGATCTATATCGGTAACAAGATAACCAAGCTCTTTGGTTGTTTCAAGGCGTTGTCCGGCGATATTCATTTTGTGGCGTTTCAAAGTGGCTCCGATTTCGGAGATAACGCCGGGCACATTGCGGTGAACATGAATTAAGCGATGGCGTTTCTCGGGTTGGGGAAGCTCTAGTTGAGGGAGGTTCAGAGATCCGGTAGTGGTTCCGATTGAGAGGAATTTGATAAGTTTTTCGCTGGCGTTCTCGCCGATTTCTTTCTGGGCCTCGCGTGTGTTTCCGGCTATGTGGGGTGTGAGTATCACGTTTGGTACGCCGATCAGGGGAGTCTCCCATTTGATTTTGTTCGAACCGGGTTCGCTGGGAAATACATCGATGGCCGCTCCGCGCAAGCGCCCGCTTTCCAGCGCCAATTTCAACTCGGGTAGTTTCACAACCTTGCCGCGGCTTGTATTAATCAACCACGAGCCTTTTTTCATTATCTTAAGTTCATTGGCGCCGATAAGGTTTCGTGTCGCCGACGTGTCCGGTACATGCAGGGTCACTATATCGGCTTCGATCAAAAGTTCACGCAATGAACGACACCGCCGCGCCGTGCCAAACGCCAGCACATCGCGTAAGTCATAAAAAATAATTTCCATACCAAGAGATTCGGCCAGAGCGGAAACCTGGGAGCCTATATGTCCGTAGCCGATTATTCCGAGAGTTTTTCCGCGGACTTCAAAACTGTGTTCGGCCGTCTTATGCCAGACTCCTGAATGCATTTTCTGATTGGCCGTATGCGTTCCGCGCATGAGGGCGATGATATGACCGATCACAAGTTCGCAAACACTACGCGCGCTGCTATGCGGAGCATTGAAAACAGCGATACCACGATGCGATGCTTCGTCCAGATCAACATGGTCATGTCCGATACAAAAAAGTCCTATCGCCTGCAGTTTCGGCGCGCTGTCGAGAATTTCTGAGTCAATGACAGTCTTCGAGCGAATACCCAGAGCGGACACATTTCGCAGAACTTTCTTTAATTCCGCCGGAGTCATCGCCGAGCCTTTTGTTTTCACATTCCAGCCTAGCCCCCTGAGTTTCTTGGCGGCGATTGAATGTATTTTCTCAAGCAGGAGTATATTCATCTAACGTCACTATATTTCCGAATTAGCAATTTCAATTAGCTTTCGTGTTTTTTAATGAATCGAAATTCAGCAGGTTGTCAAGATCATCAAAGCTAGTCAATGTTTCATTCGCCTGCGATAAAACATTCTCACGTCTGACAAACTCGGCGTATCCAAAAAAATAATCAGCGACGCCGGATTGAGCTCCTCTGGCGTCTGTGGACCCGTCGCCAATCATAACTATTTCTCTTTCGAGTCCCAATTCGGTCACGACCCGCTCTTTTCCGTCGCATTTGGCTAGAGCATGGTCAAAGTCGACGCCTTGAAAAACTCCCGCGCTATTAAGTATGAGTCGATTGCAGTGAATTCTTTGTTTCGGGATTCCAAGCGGTGTAAGGCATGGTTCTATTAACTGCCTGAACCCGCTTGAAACGACATTTACGCATGAGATATCCACCCGCGAGATAAATTTCTTGAATGAGAGGGAGAGTCGCTCTTTTAACCTTGAGACTATTCGCTCGATTGGAATGAGTTTGCTGGGAATTAAGTCAACTCTTTTCTTAAGGGATTCATCGAAGGGCATATTGCCCTCCATGCCTATTCGTGTAATTCTCTTCACGTCATGCAGTATCTTCTCTCGCTCCGTCTCTTCCCGAAAAATTTCCTCGAACAGAATGTCCATACTCTCAACCGCGCAGATTGTGCTGTCGAAGTCAATCACGATTGAACGGACTTTTGAGTAGTTGTTGGAGGCTTTCATATATTCGCAACAATCTTACTTGTAACTATCACGATTTGTAGCAATCACATTTGTAACTACCCTATTTGTAAAATCGGGCTTTGGGGGTTATATTCCACTCCGAGACGACGAACCCCGTCAGACACAATAAGTATCAAAGCTCGCCAATAGCAATAGCGTAAATGTAACTGGAGCAAAGAGAATATGACCCCGAGTTCAGCCGAAATGATAGCGCCCGAGAAGGGCAAAACCTCTCTGGTATGGGATATTGATTCAATTTTCGCCGGAGGCGCCTCGGGAGACGCGTTTGTAGGTTTCCGCAAACAAATCTCCAAAGATTTAGAAACCGCGCAGACAAGGCTTGACGCTTTGAATTCAAAATTGGGCGCGGAAAGTCAGGCGCTGTGGGAGGAATTTATTCTTCTCACACAGGATTTGCTCGCTAATCTGGAAGATGCGCAATCATTCGCGACCTGCCTGATAAGCCAAAACGTAGATGACGACCTTGGACAGCAGACGCTACTGGAGATAGATGGCCACATCGCGCGTTTCGGCGAAATAATGATCAGTTTCGAGGCGCTTTCTCGTGATCAGTCAGACGAAGAGTGGGAAAGCTTGTTAAAGCGTTCTGCGTTAAAGAAAATTTCATTCTTTCTAAACGAAATGCGGAGACTGGCGCGCAGAAAAATGGACCCCGAACTGGAGAGTCTGGCGATGGAGTTGGGTGTAAATGGCTACCACGCCTGGAATCGCATTTACGACAAAATGTCCGGCGAGCTCAAAGCCGTCTGGAAGGACAACGGCTCCGAAACCGAAATTTCGCTTGGCCAACTATCTACTAAGCTGGCCGACAAAGACCGCGCTATTAGAAAAACAGCTTTTGAAAAATTAACGGCCGCCTGGGAGAGCAGAGCCAATCTGGCCGCCATGTCTCTCAACGCGCAGGCTGGGTTCAGACTCTCCGTTTACAAGCGCCGCAAGTGGGATTCATTTATGGAAGAGCCACTGAACATGAATCGTCTCTCCGAAAAATCGCTTGACGCAATGTGGAGCGCCGTGGCCGAGGGACGCGACAGGCTTAAACCATATATTGAGGCTAAGAAAAAACTGCTGGGCCTTGATAATTTTCGCTGGTACGATGAACTCGCTCCGGTGGGAGAGTCATCCAAAAAGATATCATGGGATGAAGCCTGGGATTTCATTGAAGGGCATGTGGGGACTTTTAGTTCGGATATGAAAGATTTTGTTCAAACAGCTCGTCGAGGAAGCTGGGTCGAAGCCGAGAACAGGCCGGGCAAAGCGGGTGGCGGATTCTGCACCACTCTCAACAAATTGAAGCAAACCAGAATCTTTATGACCTATAATGGTTCATTCTCGGAAATGCTCACACTCGCGCATGAGTTGGGGCACGGATTTCACGCCTATGTACTAAAAGACAGACCTTTCTACGCCAGCGCTTATCCGATGAACCTGGCCGAGACTGCCTCGATTTTCACCGAAATACTGGTCACAACGGCCGCGCTTGATAGCTTAAGCGAATCTGATCAACGCCTGGCGATCATCGATCAGGTTTTACAAAACACGACAACATTCTTCTGCAATATCAGAGCGAGATTCATATTTGATAAGTCATTTTATGCGGCGCGCAAGAATGGATCGCTGACACCGTCACAACTCAGCGAGCTTATGGTGAGCGCGCAAAACGAATCCTATGGCGATTTACTGGCCGAGGACGGAAACCATCCGCTATTCTGGGCCTCGAAACTTCATTTCCATATGACAGATGTGCCCTTTTACAATTTCCCTTACACATTCGGATTTCTCTTTGCCAATGGAGTTTACGCTCTGGCCAAAGAACGCGGGCCGCAATTTGCCGATCAATATCGTGCGTTGTTGGAGGACACCGGTTCGATGACCGCCGAAGATGTTGCTAAGAAACACCTTGGCGTGGATATCGGCGAGCCGGATTTCTGGCGGCGGGCGGTTTCCTCGGCGCTTGAGTATGTCGACGAGTTTGTGAAACTGGCGGGAGCCAGCAAGTAACATCACAATAATCGCAGGAACTAATCTGCGGCCGCGGTTGTTGCAGTTATAGTAGTTCTATATTAAGGACCGCACAAGACAGTTTTATTACATACCCTTCTTTACCGTCGTTCAGACCTTCCGCTAAGGTACCGTCGCCCATAAACAGACGCAGAGCGCCGTTGCTAAGTTAGCGCAAGTCGGAACGCCAGGGAGAAACAGCCATGAAATCCTCCGTCCAACCTGCCGCATTTCGTCCGGAAAGCCGCAATAGCTTTCCAACGGCGCTAAGTCATTCAATAACAATCATTCTCGCCTTGCTTGTCCTGTTCGGATTCCTTGCGCCTCGAGCCAGGGCGACATTCTCAATAGTGGCCGTAGACACTCTCACCGGGGAGGTTGGCGGCGCCGGGGCCTCGTGTATCGGCAATGTGTTTATCATAAACGACTTGGTAGAGGGGGTTGGTGCGATTCACACTCAGGCCTTCTGGCTACCGGAAAACAAAGCTAACGCCGCCGCACGACTCGCCGAAGGACTTGAACCAGATTCAATTATATCCTGGCTGGACTTCAATGACTTCCAGGGACACTCCGAGTTTCGCCAGTATCTTGTAGTAACTCACGCCCCCCAGGGCGGCTCGCCCCAAAAAGGCGCCTCGGCCGGGTGGACTGGCTTTGACACAACTCCGTTTGCGAATCATCGCCTGGGACCCGGATATTCCATCGCCGGGAATATTCTTTTGGGTGTTGAGATTCTCGATACAATGGAGTCGGCCTTCCTCAACACTCCCGGGCCTCTGGAAGAAAAACTTATGGCCGCGATGGAAGCGGCGAAAATCCCCGGAGCCGACACGCGCTGTTTGCCCAGTAATAAATCCGCCATCTCGGCCTTTATCAAAGTCGTGCGCATTGGCGACGGTCCCACTCCTTATCTCGAGGAAATTGTTGCAACATCTTTCGGATCAAACGACCCAATCGATCAACTGCGCGTTCAGTTCGACGCCTGGAAAGCGCTACGAAGCGCCCACCCGGATTCATCGCTTGTTACGATAACTCTGGACACGCTTCCTACATCGGGCGCGGCCATCTCCAATATTTTGATAACCCCGCTTAATCCCGAAGGCGATGCGCCAAATCAGGTCATTGATAGTATCTTCGCGACCAACACCGGAGATGGAACAGTAAGCGCAGTTACCGACAACAACGACGGCACATTCTCCGCGACGATAACATCGCCCACTTCGCCGGGCGTTGATTCGATTGTTGTAACAGTTCACGGAGGCGGACAGAGCGTCGAGCTTAGCGCCAGACCGGATATCTTTTATTATCTATGTGGCGACGCCGACGGAACGGGAGATATTAGTATTTCCGACGCCGTATTTGTGGTCAGGTATATTTTCACCGGCGGCGATGAGCCCAAGCCGATTCTGGCGGCTGAATCGAACGGATCCGGAGATGTTGAAATCGGTGACGCGACATATATAGTTAGGTTTATCTTCACCGACGGCGACCCACCCGTTTGCCCGTAGGGGACGCTTATGCGATTGTTGACAGATGCCGAGGACTTCGCTCAAATAAGCGATATGCCCGATCTATCTTCATAACCTCAATTTCCCGATTGCAATATCTAGGAGTTTGGTTATGTTTTGCCTGACATACTACTTTCAAGCGGTTTCAGCCGCTTTGACGGTGGATAGTCATCACAATCACGGAAGTGTCACATGATTCGATTGAAAAAAATCCGTTCGATCCAAATTGTTTTGTTGTCTGCCAGCGCTTTGCTGATAACCGGCGCCGCTGCTGTTGCCCAGTGTCCAGCTGCCTTGACCTTCGCCGGTGAGGCCGCGAGCAACTTTTTTGGCTTATCCGTTTCCGGAGCCGGGGATGTCAACAACGACGGGTTTGCCGATCTGATAATGGGCGCGCCCGGGAACTTCGTGGGCGGAAGCCAAGTCGGCCGGGCCTATGTCTTTTCCGGTCAGACAGGTGATACGCTTCATGTTTTCACCGGCGAGGCGGCGCTCGACGAGTTTGGCATTTCCGTTTCCGGGGCCGGGGATGTCAACAACGACGGCTTTGCCGATCTGATCGTTGGGGCGTGGTTTAACGACGCAGGTGGAAATGACGCCGGCCGGGCATATGTCTATTCCGGGCAGACGGGAGCGCTGTTGCACACATTCACTGGTGAGGCTGCGGATGATCTGTTTGGCCATTCCGTTTCCGGAGTCGGGGATGCCAACAACGATGGGTTTGACGATATCATCGTTGGGGCGTCGTACAACGACGCGGGCGGAACCAGAGCCGGCCGGGCGTATGTCTATTCCGGGCAGACCGGAGCGTTGTTGCACACACTCACCGGCGAGGCGGTGGATGATCAGTTTGGCATATCCGTTTCCGGGGCCGGGGATGTCAACAATGACGGGCGCGCCGATTTAATCGTTGGATCACGATTCAACGACGCGGGCGGAACCGAAGCCGGTCGGGCCTATGTCTATTCAGGACAGACCGGGACGCTGTTGCACATCTTCACCGGTAAAGCTGTATTCGACCACTTCGGCCGTTCCGTTTCCGGCGCCGGAGATGTTAACAACGACGGATATGACGACCTGATCGTCGGGTCACGGTTAGACGACGCGGGCGAAACCAACGCTGGGCGGGCCGATGTCTATTCAGGGCAAACCGGGGCGCTGTTGCACACCTTCACCGGTGAGGCGGCTGTTGATGGATTCGGCTATTCCGTTTCCGGAGCCGGAGATGTCAATAACGACGGGTTTGCCGATCTGATTATCGGGGCGGAGTCTAACGATGCAGGCGGAGTCAACGCCGGTCGGGCCTATGTTTTCTCCGGTATAGCGTGTAATATCCCCGGTGATGCGGATGATGGAGGTGATGTCAATATCTTAGACGCCACTTACATTGTGAACTACATATTTCAGGATGGAGCCGCGCCGCCGTGTTGCAATCAGGCTGACGCAGACGGAAGCGGAGAGTTGAATGTTGGTGACGCTATTCTCATCGTAATGTATATCTTCCAAGGCGGTGATCCCCCGTCGCGCCAACGAGCCCCGCCGGGGCAACGAGACATTCGATCGCGAGTCGTATCGCCGACGCAACGTGGTGGAGCGCTGCGTGAACTGGCTGAAGGAGTCGCGACGGATCGGCACTCGTTACGAGAAGCTGGCGGTCAACTTCCTGGCCATGGTCAAGTTGGCCATGATCCAACGGTATTTTCGGGTTCTCGATTCACCAGACACGCCCTAGTGCTGATGGTCTAAATCTTTGCGCAGACGTCGCTTGAGGCGTAGGGCGTTGCCGATGACCGTGACGTCGCTGGCGCCCATGGCCGCTGCCGCGATGAGCGGGCCGAAGGGGCCGAACAGGCCGAAGGCAGCGGCTGGGATCGCGGCG
>JACZUZ010000071.1 GCA_022572905.1 Candidatus Zixiibacteriota bacterium
TACAGCGGAATAGAGAATCGAGGGGCGGGCTAGAATCGCGAGCTAGCGCCGACTCTGGAAACGATGAGTTCAAAAATTGAACAAGACCCGATGAGAATTTTACAAAAACCTATCCCGGTCTGGTTCTTGCTCAGAAGAAATTGACTAGAAATATCGATTTGCAAGATAGAGTATGAGAAAAGATTTAAGAGGAGAGAGTAGTTTTCGGCTAAATAATCAGCTGGCCTTCGACCGGGTTAACCTATGCGCGCAAAGTGGCACGAAGTGTTTTTCCAGGATTCGGTGGAATATTCGATCATTGAATTAAGACAAAGAGATGCGATTAGAAATTAATGAAAGTAAACGCAAAACAGAGAATGAGCGCCCTCTTGTGGGAGGAACGAATTTATTCTCCGTTTCTCGCTTTATTGTGGGGACGTTCGTGCTGAGTCTCTCTCTGAATAATCTTTCCCTGGCGAATACTTCGCCGGAGTTTGTACCTCTGAATGATAAATACATATCCGAGGGCGCAATTTTAATATTTGAAATCGAAAGTTTTGACATTGATGGAGATTTGATAACGCTTGGAGTGACTAGTCGGCCGAGCGGAGCCAGCTTCGTGGACAATGGAGACGGAACTGCGATATGCACATGGACGCCGCAGTATTCAGGACCGCTCTCTTCGGTAAATTCTCCTTATCAATTCACATTCGTTGCGTCCGACGGTCAATCGAGTACTTCAATCACAGTATATGCGAATGTCAGTAACAATAATCGAGCTCCGATCATATCTGCCCCTGATACGGTACATGTTGAGGTTGGCGATAGTGTAATGTTCTCAGCATCCGCGTTGGACCCGGATTTTGAGAACATCACATGGTCAGTTACCAGTTTGCCGATGGGCGCAGAATTTAGCGTATCCCCTGATCTGGAATTTCTCTGGGCTCCCCTAAAAGAGGACAGCGGACA
The DNA here is from genome assembly GCA_022572905.1 of Candidatus Zixiibacteriota bacterium. Taxonomy (GTDB): domain Bacteria; phylum Zixibacteria; class MSB-5A5; order GN15; family JACZUZ01; genus JACZUZ01. The sequence continues at coordinate 949 of JACZUZ010000071.1, forward strand.
AGCGGAATTTGCGTTTGTGGCTCAGGATCCGTGGGGGCTAAGTGACACCGCCAAAGTGATAGTTTCGGTGGTAATCGGTCCGGACTACGAGTTTGCTATTAGTCAAGACAGCGCTTACGGTGGTGAGACAATTGTCTTGACGACAAGTTTGAAGAATCGTTCCGAAGTCGCTTCGTTTGATTTGCTATTGCATTTCGATCCCAGCGCATTGTCTCTGCTTAATATTAACCCCGCCGGAAATCGTGTCGAAGGGTTTGAATTTTTCGATTATTCTGTCCATGACAATTCTATTGCGGGCAATGTTCGAATTGTCGGCGTGGCGAATTTGCCTGAAGGCGATGTTACACCTCCGCTTGAGTCAGGAGACGGGGCGCTATTCTCGATGTCATTTTTCGTTTCAACTCAACTAGGCCTGGGTGGAATGTTCATCCCCCTGAATTTTGTTATCGGAGACTCTATTAGCGGCGCCAATAACATAATTGTAGATGGCGAAGGATCTCTGATTCCTGAGGATTTGCTTTTCTTTAATCAGGGAGGCATACAGGTTCGTGAAGTGAATCAAAATGGCATAGGCGATATCAATTTGAATGGTATACCTTTTGAAGTCGCTGACGTGTTACGTTTTTCCAATTTCTTTATTGACCCGTTTGTATATCGATTCAATCCCCAGCAGTTTATCAATTCAGACGTCAATCAGGACGGAATAGCGGCGTCAATTTCTGATTTGGTGGCGATGATCACATTGATTACATCCGGCGGAAATCCGTCAAAACCCGTTTACGGCAACACTGATCAAGTCGCGTCGGTATGGCTGGAAGAAAATTCCGAATCGAAAGTATTATCGATCAATTCAGCGGCGCCTCTAGGAGCAGGATTCTTTGTATTTGAAATTAGCGCTGAATTCGCCGTAGATGGAAAAAATGTCGGTCCAGATATCTCGACTGTTGTGAGCATGAATCTGGCGAGTCAATTTCGGAGCGATACATTGCGAGCGCTCTTATATTCCCTCGACGGAAATTATGTTACCAAAGGTAGCCGAGAGCTGTTTGAGATTGGCTTAGAACCTTATCAGAATGTCACTCTTTTGTCTGCGGAACTTGTCACTCCCGACGGAGAGAGTATAGAAGTAGTTACTGGCGCCGAGAAAGAGTCAACTTTGCCAGGAAATTACAATCTTTCGCAAAATTATCCGAATCCGTTTAATCCTTCTACAAAAATCTTGTTTGAAATTCCTCTGGCAGGGAATGTGGCGCTTTCGATTTTTGATATTCTTGGTCGTAGCGTGAGATCACTTACCAATGAGCGTTACGAAGCCGGAAAGCATGAAGTGATCTGGGATGGAAAAGACGACTCGGGATCGTCAGTCGCCAGCGGTGTGTATTTCTATAGATTGCTATCGAACGACAAAATGATTTCCAGGAAGATGACTCTATTAAAATAAGAAATCATGAGATATATGGTAACACGATTAAAATCGGCTTTGAACCGAAACAATATTAGCCCAAATAATAGGCTTCTGGATACACGTGCGCTGTGACGTTGAGGTTGGATATGAATAAAGGCTGGCGGATATATTTTTCGATTGTTGTTGGACTAGTGTTCTTTTCGGGAACGAGCGCTCGCGCGCAGTTTAACTGTGTAGAGGGCGTGGATTGGCCGACAACGTATCTGCCTGATACCGCTGCTATAATAAGTTTTCAAGGGCTTCCCGGTGACACAGTAGAAATGCCGATTTTCTGGAAATCGGATACGGCAATGGTTGCACTGGAAATGAACGTCAGGTATCCGGGGAATTTTATCCAGCCGATTGTTATCCGCGATACTGTGATAACTCGTATTATAACCACCACAGTCGTTCCGCCGGATACAACATTCGATACAACCTTCCTTGATTTACTCGATATTTTCGAGGTAGATCGAGCTGTCTTTACCGAAGTAGTTCTGGATTCGTTTGGATTTCCGATAGGTCTGGATACACTTCCGTTTGTTAGTGGCGAATTTTCCTTCAAAGTCAACGACAGCAACCTACTCAAAGTTCAATGGGTACCGGGAATCCCTGATATAGGGATACCGCTTGATTCTATACCGGGAGGCAGAGGTGAAATTGCGCGGGTTAGATTTATTGTTCAACCTGGCGCAGGGCCGATAGGTACATCGTTGGCATTAACGATTGAACACGTGCCGATTATTCGTACAGATACATTTCCGCCAGTAAAGAAGGGCTGTGCGCTAACTTCAAGCACACAAATATGGTCTGTGAATTTTGATGGGGTAATAGACGTACTAACCCTTTTACAAGTGCCTGTACTAAGAGGGGGTTTCTTCAAAGTTGACACTCAAATTGTCGAAATTGAATGTAATGCAAGCAGTGAGTGCACTACTCCACCGGTAAATTTTACGCTTCCGGGTTTTTGTGTTGGTGGTAATTGCGAATACACGAAAAAAGTAGATGAATGCGTCGACGACACTCAATGTGACAGTCCCCCTGTCGGATTCCAATTACCTGGCACATGTATTAACGGGAGCTGTCAATACACACCGATTACGTCTACACATGCGCCTATAGTTGATCAGGTGACGCCCAGTGCGATAACGGTCAAGCAAGGCGATCCAATACAGTTTACTGTTCGAGCGACGGACGACAGCGCAAATCACATCATTACCCTCGCGGCCACATCTACACTTCCCTCCGGAGCTAGCTTTCCCGTTGCGGTCGGGAATTCTTTCGTGACCGGCACATTCAACTGGACGCCAAGCCTGACACAGGCGGGAACGTTTGTTGTGTCGTTCCGCGCAACAGACGACAAAGGGAATACATCAAATACCGTATCGGTAACTATAACGGTCGAAGAATTGGACATTGATCAATTGTTTTCCACTTCCTCTGAGGGCCAGCGACCTGCGGGCGGAATCGCGGGCTTCAATCCTGTGCTTTTTCCAATCGATCTAATTAACTCTAAAAATCAGGTATATGGGGTGCAGTTTGACTTTTTGTACCCGCGAAGCCAGGTGGAATTTGATTCAGTTATAACAACTGATAGAACCGATGGTTTTGTAATTGATTGGTTGGAAAACTTCAATGGTATAGATAGTTTGGTAAGGATTGTCACATTCGGTTTGGCAAACGAACAAATTGTACCCGGCTCGACCAGCGCTATCTTGAATGTTGTATTTCATATCGACACGGCCGCGGTTCCCGGGACATACGATGTAATACTTTCCAATGGCCGTGAATCTATTGATCCGAATCCCGCTATACCGTCAGTTCAACTATTGACTCTTCCGGGAGTGATTGATGTTGATCGGTTAGGCGATGTTAACCTGGATAGATTCATAGATGTCGCTGACCTTGTAAACGTAGTGGCGTTTATAATCGGAAACTACGGATTGCCGCCAAGGAATTTTGCCACAGCTGATGTGACCAACAACGACACTGTTGATGTTGTCGATCTTGTAGGCATAAGTAATATTATTTTTGGAATTACGCTATCACCTCAGCCTGCACCCGCTCAAGGAGCGCCAATCGCTACCGTTGATTTCGGATCTGATCCTGTAGCGGAGTCGTACAATCAATTGGCCATTCTAGGTGACTTTCCAGAGGAAGTGGCCGGTGTTGAGCTACACGTTAATTATGATCCGAGTTCGGTTTCATTGTTAGAGCCCACGCTAACTGACGTTTCGCGCAGGTTCAGATTGCATTATCGGAATGATGGCAAAGGGAAGATGCGCGTTGTGATTTACAATGGCTCTCCATGGAATACGGAATTTCTCATTCCAAACGGGGTTTCTGAATTTCTTACAATTAACGCCCTAACTTCCGAGAATCTGGAGGAGAACGACCTTTATATTAGCGACATTACTCTCTCAAATCCGGACGCCGGAAAGATTGAGGTCGAACAACCAGAAGGTCCTCCTGTTGCACTACCCAAGACATTTTATTTGGCGCAGAATTATCCAAATCCGTTCAATCCGGAAACTCAGATTGATTTTGGAATTGCAGCTGATTCGGATGGCGCGACACCACAACGGGTGCGACTCTTGATTTACAATATTCTCGGACAAAAAGTGATAACGCTAAAAGATGAATTTCTTGTTCCCGGAGAGTACAGCGTCAAGTGGAGCGGGAATAATACCAACGGTGAGAAAGTGGCTACTGGAGTATATCTCTATCGGCTTGAAGTCGGTGAGTCACGTAGCGAGACCAAGAAGATGATTTTACTGAAGTGATTCTGAGGATTGATTCAGGAGTAATAATTATGCGAAAAGCATTGTATATCATAATTGCGATAATGCTCTTGACGGGTCGAGCCAGCGCGCAGACGATTGAGTCGCTGTATGTAGATTCATCTGTCAGTAGCAGGCCAATAGCGTCGGAAACAAACAGTCGTGGGGCTGCGGATGGATTGGAAGCGAGTGTGACTGGCAAACTCGCGAATCTTCACACCTGGACTTTTGATTTCGACACTACGGTAAACGCTGGATTTCCGATTACCACGGCGGAAATTTTTATTACACATCGCCAATCCGGATTAAGCAATGACAGTTTGGTTTTGGAGTATTTCGACGGGACATCGTTTGTTGTATTTGAATCGATGGCTAACGCTCCCACGACTCTAACCACAGTGGGCCCCTTCAGCGCCAGTCTGATAACTTCCTCTACTCAGCTTAACGGCTTCCAGATACAAATGCGCGGTGTATCGAAGATCGGATCGCCCGACAATTTCACGTATTTTGTGGATGCGATAGAATTGCGTGTGACTTTCCAGACAAACGATCCTCCTGTTTTGAGCGCAATCGGAGCGAAAAGTGTCACAGAAGGTCAGCTTTTGAGTTTCACAGTTTCGGCCACAGACCCAGATTTGACAACTCCAGTCTTGACTGCTGCGAGTCTCCCCTCGGGCGCCTCATACGTTGACAATAATAACGGAACCGCAAGTTTCAACTGGACACCGGGATTCCTTGAGTCGGGTACGTTCAATGTCACCTTCTACGCCACCGATGATTCGGCGGCGGTAGATAGTGAAGTGGTGACAATCACAGTTAATGAAGCCGGCAATCAGCTACCGGTTCTGGCGACAATTGGAGCTCAATCCACTAATGAAAACGTGAATCTTAACTTTAGTGTCTCAGCCACCGACGTCGAGTCCACTCCGACGTTAACAACATCAGCGCTGCCGACCGGCGCGACCTTCACGCCCTCGGCTGGCGGGGGAACGTTCGATTGGACGCCGAGCTTCATTCAGGCGGGGGTTTTTAGCGTCACCTTCTACGCCACTGATGATTCGGCGGCGGTAGACTCTGAAGTCGTGACTATTACAGTGACTGAAGTCGGCAATCAGCTCCCGGTCCTGGCGGCTATCGGCGCGCAATCCACTAATGAAAACGTGAACCTTAACTTTAGTGTCTCATCCACGGACGCCGAATCCACTCCGGTGGTGACCACTTCGGCTTTGCCCGGCGGCGCGACCTTCACACCTTCGGCTGGCGGGGGAACATTCGACTGGACCCCGAGCTTCATTCAGGCGGGGGTCTTTAGTGTCACCTTCTACGCCACCGATGATTCGGCGGCGGTTGACTCTGAGGTTGTCACTATCACAGTTAATGAAGTCGGCAATCAGCTACCGGTCCTGGCGGCTATCGGGGCTAAGTCCACTAATGAAAATGTGAATCTTAACTTTAGTGTTTCATCCACCGACGTCGAATCCACTCCGGTGGTGACAACCTCGGCTTTGCCGGGAGGCGCGACCTTCACCCCCTCGGCTGGGGGCGGAACATTCGACTGGACACCGGGCTTCATTCAGCCGGGTGTCTTTAGCGTCACCTTCTACGCCACCGATGACTCGGCGGCGGTTGACTCTGAAGTCGTGACTATTACAGTGACTGAAGTCGGCAATCAGCTCCCGGTTCTGGCGGCTATCGGCGCGCAGTCCACTAATGAAAATGTGAATCTTAACTTTATTGTGTCCGCTACAGACGCCGAATCCACTCCGGTAGTGACCACTTCGGCGCTGCCGACCGGCGCGACCTTCACCCCCTTTGCTGGTGGCGGAACATTCGATTGGACGCCGGGCTTCATTCAGTCGGGTGTCTTTAGCGTCACCTTCTACGCCACGGATGATTCGGCGGCGGTAGACTCTGAAGTCGTGACTATTACAGTAACTGAAGTCGGCAATCAGCTACCGGTTCTGGCGGCTATCGGGGCTAAGTCCACCAATGAAAATGTCAATCTGAATTTTAGTGTGTCCGCTACAGACGTCGAGTCAACTCCGACGTTAACAACATCAGCGCTGCCGACCGGCGCGACCTTCACCCCCTCGGCTGGGGGCGGAACATTCGACTGGACGCCGAGCTTCATTCAGGCGGGTGTCTTTAGTGTCACCTTCTACGCCACCGATGATTCGGCGGCCGTTGATAGTGAAGTGGTCACGATCACGGTCACTGAAGTCGGCAATCAGCTCCCGGTTCTGGCGGCTATCGGGGCTAAGTCCACCAATGAAAATGTCAATCTGAATTTTGTTGTGTCATCCAGCGACGCCGAATCGGTTCCGGTGGTGACCACCTCGGCTTTGCCGGTAGGCGCGACCTTCACCCCCTCGGCTGGGGGCGGAACATTCGACTGGACGCCGAGCTTCATTCAGTCGGGTGTCTTTAGTGTCACCTTGTACGCGACCGATGACTCGGCGGCGGTAGACTCTGAAGTCGTCACTATTACAGTAACTGAAGTCGGCAATCAGCTACCAGTCTTAGCGACTATCGGCGCGCAGTCCACCAATGAAAATGTCAATCTGAACTTTGTTGTGTCATCCAGCGACGCCGAATCGGTTCCGGTGGTGACAACCTCGGCTTTGCCGGCAGGCGCGACCTTCACCCCCTCGGCTGGGGGCGGAACATTCGACTGGACGCCGAGCTTCATTCAGTCGGGTGTCTTTAGTGTCACCTTGTACGCGACCGATGACTCGGCGG
>JACZUZ010000072.1 GCA_022572905.1 Candidatus Zixiibacteriota bacterium
CTGGGATCATTGCTAGAGGGTGAATCGATTCTTCCGTCGAGTTTTGGCGCCTTGGGTCTGGTCTATTCTCTGGCGCTGGTTGCCCAAGTAGGCGGATGGCTGGCAATTTATGTTTCGCTGACGAAGCTCCCGGCTTCCCTATCAGCTCTCACGCTACTTCTGCAACCAACCTTCGCCACTTTGTGGGGCGCTGTTTTTTTTGCGGAGGCAATGACAGATCTGCAGTTCTTTGGTGGCGCTATAACACTGGCGGCTATCTATCTGGGAGCTTCAAGAGGAAACAGATGACTCCGGAGGAAAAACACATGAGTGCGGCTGCTCCTCAGAGAAATTTCGCTATCCATAGTTCTTTATTTTTGGTTAGAAACTTGTAATAGTATAATAATGCGTTCGGGGATAGCTCGCCTGCGCCCCCGAATAGAAAGATATTAGATTAAGAATGGCCGGATTCGAATTTTTTGTAGCCAGGAGATACCTGGGAGGTGGAAAGTATTTCACTACTCTCTCTACCAAAATTACTACGATTGGCGTCGCGGTTAGTGTATCCGCTATTCTATTGTTCTTATCCGCTCATAACGGATTCGAAAATGAAATCCGCACCAGAATTCTCGGCGCCACGGCGCATGTGACAATTTTCGCCAACACGGCTGAGGGTTTAATGCGCGACTATGACGCAGTTATGAAGCGCGCGTCAGAACTTCCGGAAGTAATAGGAACATCCCCTTTTATCTATTACAAATCCGGAATACAAAGTCGCTCAACCGGCGATGGTGTGGTAGTGCGCGGGATTGATCCTGAAGCGGAACGAATGACCGGAAGCCTTAAAGATAATATTCTCTTCGGTAAGTATTCATTTGAAGTAACCGAAGAATCCGACCAGCAACGGCCGCTCTCGGGAATAATGCTGGGAATAAACCTGGCCGACCGGTTGGCGGTGGGAATCGGTGATCCTGTCATTCTCTATTCAATATCAGACAAAACTCTTTCGCCGACATCCATACCGAAAAAGGGCTTTTTTAGGGTCAGCGCTATCTTCAAGACCGGCTTCCATGAATTTGACACCGAGCTGGCCTATATATCGTTAGCAGACGCTCAATCTTTGTTTTTGATGGATAGCGCAGTTACCGGGGTTCATCTGAAACTGGCGGATATTTTCCAGGCCGAGGAGCTAAAACCGCAGATAGAGGAGCTTCTCGGGCCAAATTATGAAGTGGCCCCCTGGAATGAACTTTACAATAATTTATTCACCTGGGTCGAGATGGAGCGACTGGTAATTTATTTGGTATTCACGCTGATAATTCTGGTTGCGGCGTTTTCGGTTGTTTCCACTTTGGTTATGATTGTTCTTGAAAAAAGCTCTGAGATTGCCGCGCTGAAAACTATCGGAGCGACCCCTGTTTCAATTCGAAAAATTTTCCTCATCAACGGATTCACTATTGGAACAGTAGGAGCGCTTTCCGGCTCAATAATCGCGCTAATTTTGATCGCGGTTCAAAATGAATTCCATGTGTTGAAACTTCCGCCGGATGTGTACTTTATATCTTATCTTCCTTTCAAGGCTTTTGTGTCGGATTTTCTCAAAATTGATATAGCCACTCTGACAATTTGCCTCCTGGCGGCGATTTATCCGGCCCGTAAAGCGGCGTCATTGTCTGTGGTGGAGGCTCTTCGGCGCTAGCTATATTCGCTTAGAAAAAAAACAGGATTTATGACCATCGGGGTCGATCCGAATCAGGTATAGTAGCTGTTGAGTAATGTTGAATTTTGTAGGAAGCGCTTGTGATTAAGAGATATCAAAAATTTGGCGACAACAGTATTAGCGAGATTGTGTCACTGGAAAGCGTCGTAATTGATTTCAAGATAGCCCGGGAATCGCATAGATTTGTGTGAAATGCGAGGAATGAAACCGGTTATGAAATCAGATAGTTTGATCTCGCCAGACGAGAAGAAAAACGTTGTAATCCAGGCCAGAGGAATTTCAAAATCTTTTGAAACTTCCGAAGGCAAACTGGAAGTGCTGAGCGGTCTGAATCTGAAAGTTAGCGAACGCGAAATGATAGCGATTGTAGGTGAATCGGGCGTGGGAAAATCAACACTTCTGAGTCTTCTGGGGGGTCTCGATAAACCAACGGCGGGGTCGCTCTGCTATGATGACCTTGAAATCACCGGATTGAATGAAGATCAGCTGTGCAGATTTCGCAACGCAAATATCGGTTATGTGTTCCAGATGCACCACTTGCTGGAGGATTTCACCGCGCTGGAAAATGTTTCACTACCGGCGATGGTAGCCGGAAAGTCCCGTGAGGAGGCCTGCAGTATGGCCGAAAAGCTTTTGAGTGTAGTTGGGCTTTCGAGTCGTAAAACCCATTTGCCCTCCAAGCTTTCCGGTGGCGAAAGACAGAGAGTTGCGGTGGCCAGAGCAATGGTCAATGATCCACGTGTGATTCTGGCCGATGAGCCATCCGGCAACCTGGACACGAAAACAGGCGAGAAATTGCATGACTTGATGGATGAGCTAAATCGTGAGCGTGGCCGGATAATTGTGATAGCCACTCACAATACTGATCTGGCCAAACGGTGCCACACAGTGTATAATTTAAGTGGGGGCGTTTTGACCGTGCGAAGCTGACCGGACGATTGAGCGTTTTGCGCGAATTGGGACAGGCCCAGGAAACGATAGGCTTTTGAAAACTATTGACTGGTGAAAACTGAATGAATTTTGAAAACCATACTGTGTTACACGACCAACTGGATTGCGAAACTGACAAGCAACCGGCGACCGGCGACCAGCAAAGACAAGTTGAAAAACTAGGTTAGCGGAATTTATAGTGAAAACCATAAAATGCAACAATTGCGGACGCGAGACCGATAGAGTGGTAAGTATTACGCAGGTAAACGCGAATCAAAAGACTGTTGTCACCCTCTGTCGAGATTGCGCAGCGGTTATGGGTTTTCACAATCCGCTTGATCAAACTCCATTCCCCCTTGCGAATATCTTGAAGTCAATCGTTGATCAAACCTTGCCGCCGTTTCAGGACAAAATTGATTCTGGAGTCTCGTGCTCAGTGTGTGGATTGAATTTCGCAGATTTTTCGCAACAGGGCAGGTTCGGATGTGGCGCCTGTTACAATACGTTCCGACCTCAATTGGAAGTTATCATGCGCAAAATTCATGGGGGCCGTGGACTCCACCGGGGGAAGCTTCCCCGCTCCGTGGACGGACCACAGATAAGCGTACGCGAACAGGAAAGACTCGAATCCGAGTTTCATCGCGCAGTTGAACTTGAAGAGTTCGAGCGAGCCGCTGATTTGCGTGATCGTTTGCGGGAAATCAAGAGCTATCTTGGCGAAGAGACCCAAAGCGAGAAGGGCTCAAAGTGATGACCGGCCTACTTGAAGATATGGCTCATCGCCCTGCCGCGTGGTTGGCCGAACCGGGTGCGGACTCTTCGGTTACCCTTTCCTCCCGGGTAAGATTGGCGAGAAATGTAAGCGGCTTGAAATATCCCAGTTCCGCCGATCCCGAGACTCTAAGAAAAGTTATCAACTATTTTAAGTCGTCAAGGGAGCGCTCGACAACACTTAGTAAAGGCTCATTCTTTTCGTCCTCCGAAATCAATGACCTCGATCGTGATTTCCTGGTCGAGCGCCACTTAATCTCACCTACATTTCTGGATGGCAACCCCAATCGGGCGCTTTTGATCGGTCCGCAGGAACGTGTGTCCATAATGATAAATGAAGAAGACCATGTGCGTGTGCAGGCGCTCGTGGCAGGACTTGATGTGCACACCGCTTACAAGTTGGCCAGCGAATATGACGACGAAATCTGTAAGCTGATAGATATCGACTATGACCCCGACTTTGGTTTTCTAACAACCTGCCCTACAAACGTCGGAACCGGTATGAGGGCGTCAGTATTGATTCATCTGCCCGGTCTGGTTCTTACTCGCGAAATAGACAGTGTTATCTCGCGTCTCTCCAAACTGGGATTGGTGGTGCGCGGATTTTATGGCGAAGGATCCGATGTTCTCGGGAATCTCCTGCAGGTGTCAAATCAGACTACATTGGGAGTTTCAGAGACAGAGATTCTTTCCAACATAGATACAACTACCAAGCAAATAATTGAGGAAGAAAATATCGCGCGGCTTCGATTAATTGAGGAGGCCTCAAATCAGATTGAAGATAAAGTCTGGCGGGCTTTCGGCATTTTGAGTCATGCCAGAACTCTTAGCTCCGACGAGGTAATGAATTTGCTTTCGGCTGTGAGACTGGGGATATCTTTGGGTCGCTTGACTGAGATTACATTCTCACAGGTAAATGAGATCCTGCTACTCTCGCAGCCAGCTCATTTGCAGAAATACTACGGCGAAGAGATGGACCCTGATCGGCGAGATTTTATTCGAGCGGAAATGGTAAGAGCAAAAATGAAGGGAAATATGGGCAAAGAAAATATTTCCGCCCCACCCAAAAAATAAAGTAGTTTAGTTCGTATCCCTTGATGAAGAACCTGTAGCATAAGAACTTAGAGTAAAGCGGAACATGACCGGAAATTTTACCAGCACGATGAAATCGTTAACGAAAAATTTGCTAACTAGCCGAAAGAGGAAACCAAAAATTTCTTTTCGGTGTTATGAAATACAGAAGGAGTGTCAGTCATGAACGAGATGTTTACCGAAATGGCGCGAAAGGCGATAGAATACGCCCGGGATGAGGCGGCCCGACTGCGGCATGACTATATCGGGACAGAACATCTGCTTCTCGGACTAATTCGGCTCGGAGAAGGGCGCGCGGTTGAGATTATTGCCAATCTGGGTCTGGACTTGATGGACCTTAAGGCCTCAATCGAAGAAGTCGTTCAGCCATCAGGCGGAACAATGACGATTGGTCAGCTTCCTCTGACTGCCCGAGCGAAAAAGACTCTCGAAGTTTCAGGGCAAGAAGCCCGCGCGCTCAAATCAAAAGACATCGACACAGAACATATTCTCTTAGCTCTTCTTAAAGACGAAGAAGGAATCGCTGCCCAGGTTCTTTCGATGTTTGAGATTGACTACAAAGAAGCCTATGAGGAACTAAAGAATATTTTGAATGGCCGCCCTTCTTCATTCAAGAAGAAGCGCAAGAAATCAAAAACTCCTGCCCTGGATCATTTCGGTCGCGACCTTACCGAACTGGCCCGCCGCGGAAGACTAGATCCGACTATTGGACGTGAAAACGAAATTGAACGCGTCTCACAAATACTTGCGCGCCGCAAGAAGAACAACCCTGTCTTAATCGGCGAACCCGGCGTGGGCAAAACCGCAATAGCGGAAGGGTTGGCTCAACGCATCGTCGAGGGCAAAGTTCCCCAGACACTCGAAGGCAAGCGAGTGGTGACACTTGATATGGCTTCATTGGTGGCGGGCACAAAATATCGCGGGCAGTTTGAGGAGCGTCTCAAATCTGTCATGAATGAAATAGTAAATTCGAAAGACGTCATTATTTTCATCGACGAACTCCATACAATCGTCGGCGCTGGTGGCGCCGAAGGATCGCTCGACGCATCGAATATCTTTAAGCCAGCGCTCTCACGCGGCGAATTGCAGTGTATCGGCGCGACAACACTTGACGAATATAGAAAATACATCGAGAAAGACGGCGCGCTTGATCGACGATTCCAGACGGTAACAGTTGATCAGCCGTCAGAAGAAGATACAATCAAGATTCTAAATGGCCTGCGCTCCAGATATGAGGAGCATCACCGAATAGAAATCTCAGACGAGGCAATCGCCGCCGCCGTGAAACTTTCGACTCGTTATATCAGCGGTAAATACCAACCGGACAAATCAATCGATTTGATCGATGAGGCCGGAGCGCGAGCGCATCTCCTGACATACACCAAGCCGGAAGACTTTTCTCGGATCGAAAATGAGATAGCGCAAATTCAGATTAAGAAAGAACAAGCGGTTAAGAATCAGGCATTTGAAACCGCCGCCAAACTTCGCGATGAGCTCAAAGCGAAACGTGAAAAGGTCGCGGAAATGCAAAAGGACTGGGAAGAAAAGCGCGAACAGAACAAAGTTGTGCTTACTGAGGAAGATATCTCGCGTGTCCTTTCGCAGATCACCGGAATTCCGCTTTTCAGACTCGAAGAAAAAGAATCAAAGCGCCTCTTGCGTATGGAAGAAGAACTAAGTAAACGCGTTGTAGGCCAGGAAGAGGCGATCGAGGTTATAAGTAAGGCCATTCGAAGAGCGCGAAGCGGTCTGGCCGATCCCAAAAGACCAATCGGATCTTTTATGTTCCTGGGGCCAACAGGCGTTGGCAAAACCGAGTTGGCGCGCGCCCTTTCGGACTTTCTCTTCGAGGACCCTGAGTCGCTAATTCGAGTTGATATGTCCGAATACATGGAGAAATTCTCTGTCAGTCGCCTTACGGGAGCGCCTCCGGGATATGTCGGCTATGAAGAGGGCGGACAGCTAACAGAAAAAGTTCGCCGCAAACCATATTCGGTTGTTCTGCTCGACGAAATTGAAAAAGCCCATCCGGAAGTATTCAATATTCTCCTGCAGTTACTTGATGACGGCCAGCTTACCGATAGCTTCGGTCGAAAGGTGGATTTCAAAAACACCGTTGTGATAATGACATCAAATATCGGCACTCGCGAGATCAGCCAGAGCAAGACCGTTGGTTTTGAATCTCCGGAGAATATCACAGAATATTCTAAGGTCAAGAAGCGTGTCACTGAGGAAATGAAAAAGCTCTTCAATCCGGAATTACTCAATCGCATCGACGAATCGATTATTTTCCACAACCTTGAGCTAAGTCATATCAAGCAAATTGTAGACATTCTTCTTGAGGATGTGGCCAAACGCCTGGCCGACAGAGGCATCAGCTTCAATTTAAACGATGACGCCAAGAATTTCCTGGCCAAGAAGGGATTCAACCCGGCCTACGGCGCTCGACCACTCAAGCGGGCTATTCAGAAGTATCTCGAAAATCCGCTCTCCGAGGAGATTCTGCGAGGTCAATACGCCGGTGATGTTCAGCTTGAAATTGGCGCCAAAGGAGAAGAAGAGCTTACATTCTCATTCTCCAAGGGGAATACCAAATCCAAGAAAACCAAGAAGACCGAACCGGTGCAAAGCTGATTCTTAAAAAACCTGAACCAACCTAAAGCCTTTCTTTTGAACCCCCGGTAGATTATTTGCCGGGGGTTTCTTCTTTTTAGGATTCTACTTGCGCTTGCGGTAGATGTTAGACTAAACTACTTCCCGATGTTTGGAAGAATCAAAATCGGCGCTATCGCAATTCCCGCGTTATTAGTGTCATTGTTCTCATGCTCAGGTGAAAAGGAACAGTCTTCAGAAAGCTATTTCTTGGAATCTGATAGCCTTTTTGAATACCGCTGGACCGGAGAAGTCATATTTGACGACAGTGGGAATGTCGTCGAAGGAACTAGGACCGCCTATTTCATCAGTGGGGAAAAATTCAGCGAAGTTCCCGTTAAGAACGGACGCGAAAACGGGACGATGCGGGTATGGGATCAGGAAGGAATCAAGACCGCAGATATTGAATTCTCCGATGGCGCTCAGAACGGCAAGTCTGTTTTCTGGTATGAAAACGGTAACAAACGACTGGAAATAGATTTTGTTGATGGCTTCGAAAATGGGACTTGGAAAACCTGGTATCCCGACGGAGCTCTATGGGTAGAGGGAGAAGTCAAGCATGGCAACAGAGTAGGAATCTGGACCGAGTGGCATCCTAATGGGGTCAAGAAAAGCGAGGGACCATACGAGCTCTTCGAGGTTGATCGACCCGGGGCCACAGGCGCCAGACTCTCAGATCATGACCCTGGTACAACAAACTCTGAGAATGATAGCTTGATGGACAGTATCTCACACG
>JACZUZ010000073.1 GCA_022572905.1 Candidatus Zixiibacteriota bacterium
TCTTCCATCGAGTCAACCCGAAATATCATCATCCCCGCCAGATCGCCTTCAGCTTCCGCGTCCTGAAAAGGCCCAACCGCCGCTAGCTTACCCTCATCGTACATTTTGTCAATATTCGCCCAATGTTCTTCCAGAACTTTCTCAATTTCCGGAGTCATGTCCGCAGTCCATTTGGGGCCACGCTTCAGAAAGACAACGAAATACGTTCTCATTTCTGGCGACTTATCCTCTTCGAATATGTTCGTTGAATCGGAGGCTTCAGAAACTGAATCAGAACTGACTTGCGCGGCGATTTGATTGTAACCATAGCTGATAAACGTCGCCGCTATTAGTACCATTATTCCGGTGAGCGCTAATTGCTTTTTCAATTGTTTTCCTTTCGATTAAATTTGGTCGAACATTGTTTCAGGTTCTGAATCTACTCCAGACAGCGGAAACGCACAAGTTTCCAGCCCAGCCGTAGCGCTCTCTAAGGCGTTACGGGACCGGGCTTTGCGAGATACTCCGTAATGTGTGAAGTAATTCTAATTGATTCTTGTTGTATAGAAGTTGTAGCTTCTAGCGGAAACATAAGGCCCTGTAACTTGAATGTTCATCTAAGGAAGAACCGAGACTTAAAGGAAGGAGCGCAAATGCAAAAGATCATTCTATCTGCGGTACTGGGAGGCCTGACCCTCTTTGTCTGGGGCGTCTTTAGCTGGATGGTTCTGCCATTCCATAAGGCTACCATGAAAGACATGCCCAACGAACAAGCGATAGTGGAAGCTCTCCGAGCGAATCTAACCGAACCGGGTGTTTATAGTTATCCCGGGATGGCTATCTACGAAACCGATGAAGCCGCCTGGACCGCCCAACATAAGCAAGGTCCGATCGTCAGCATGCTGGTTTATAATCCGGACGGAATGGAACCTATGGAGCCGATGGTATTTATCAAGGGACTTTGTATTGATATGCTCGCGGCGGGCTTAAGTGCGCTTATGCTAGCCATGGTTGTCTCGGCTGTTCCAAGTTACGGGCGCAGAATACTGATGGGAACAATGCTGGGTGTTTTTGCCGCGCTGGTTTCGCATTTCATGCTCTGGAATTACGCCATGATACCGGCCGGATACACACTGGCGATGTCGCTTGACCTGGTCGTCGGCTGGACTCTGGCGGGCGCTGTTATAGGCAAGATAATAAAGCCGTAAAAAATACAGCGGCTAAGAAAACAGCGGTCAGGTCACTTTAGTGATCAAATATTGTCGTCCAGCGAAACAATTTCCGAGCGCCTGCGTTTAGAATATTAAGTATAGAATGTTAGATACCATCTCTAATGGATTATAAGTAAGTGACAGAAGCAAATTATCTGGCTTTCACCGGACTTGCGGCTCTGATGACCATAGCTCCCGGAGCGGACATGGCTATTGTTACCAGAAGCGCTATCTCAGGTGGCAGACAGGCCGCCTTTGTGACTTCTGTTGGCGTATGCATGGGCTTGTTTGTTCACGCCGTGGCTTCGGCGATCGGTCTCTCGGCCTTAATCAGCCATTCGGCGACAGCATATAATGTAGTTCGTTTTCTTGGGGCGGGATATTTGATTTTCCTCGGCGCACAGGGCCTTTACAGAACATGGCGTAAGTCGGAAAAGCCGTCTGTAGATATGAAAGCTCCCAATAAGCAAACCACATCCGAATTTTCAATGTTCGCGCAGGGCATGCTCAATAATGTATTAAATCCGAAAGTGGCGGTTTTCTATTTGACATTCCTTCCGCAATTCATAGACCCCACGGGAAACGTGTTGGGTCAATCACTCTTGTTAGCGGCGACACATCTCGTCATGGGATTAATCTGGCTTGGATTTTATGGAGCGTTTGTAGGACGCATGAGCGCTTTCATGTCGCGACCAGCGATAAAACGTAGAATAGAAACAGTCACCGGCGCTGTTCTTATATTATTCGGATTGCGACTCGCGCTTGAAAAACGCTAGCGATAGAAGGTTTAGCCCATATCAAACAGGCGAAAGATCATATAGGACAGGTATATCACGAGAAATAATCCACCCAGAACTTTAGGAAGCGCTTTCCACATATACGCCGCCCCCAATAACACGATTGAAATCAGACACACCATAGCGTAGTCCATCTGAATCGCCCCGTTGCTGGGTAGTCCACTCCTGGCGGCGACTAGAGTGCCCCCCAGAACCAGGAGCACGTTTGAAATATTACTGCCAAGCAGATTGCCAACTGCAAGCGAGTTCTCGCCTCTTTTTACCGCGATCACGCTTGTCATTACATCGGGAATTGATGTTCCAAAGGCGACAATAGTCAGTCCGATTACAGCGTCGCTCAATCCCCATCCCTTGCCAAGTGTAATGGCGCTACTGACAACAAACTCACCGCCCGCGTAAAGCAAAGCCGCTCCAACAAGGAACAATCCCGTTGCTTTGAGAACGCTGAGTCCGCTTTCTATTTTCTCCTCCGGAGCCGGACGATGGTAGAGCGAGAAACCATAAACTACGATCATGATAATCAGAGGCGCTATCGCCCACAACGGAAGCGATTCGTTTGCAGTAAAGAGGAAGAAACCCAGCACCAACAATGGAGTCGCGGCAACATAGAGAAGATCAATCCGGAACTTCGCCGGAGTAAGCGCTACCGAACCCACAAGAGCGCAAAGCCCAAAACCTACCAGGATATTGGTTAAATTACTACCGGAAACATTTGAAAGCGCGAGCGCGATGTTGCCTTTCAGCGCCGCGGTTATATTTACAAACAACTCCGGCGAACTTGTGCCCATTGCGACCAGAGTCAGACCCACGACCAGCTTGGAAATACCCATCCCGATGGCAAGCGAACTTGCGCCTTTGATCAACCACCCTGCGCCGAAGTAAAGCAACGCAAAGCCAATTAGAACTAGTAATATTGATTCTAACATTAGAACGCACGCCTAGTGAAAGAGCGCGATTGGATTTCGTTGCGAAATTCCGTTCACTCTCTCAATCAATGGTTTCCGACACCATCCTTGTTAGAAAACAGAGAACTTGAAATATTTCCTGGGGTTTTTCTCAATATCGAGAATCAGGTTTTCGAGCCGAGCTAACATGTTTTTGGTATTCTCGTATAGCTCAATGTCATTCACAAGAGCTCCGGCGCTTCCCTCTCCGGATTCCATCTTTCCGGCAATACTCGAGAGATCGGCCACAAGATTTGTCAGGTCACCATATAGAGTGGAATCAAACAAGAGCCTTCCAACCGTTCCGCCGGAATCCAAAAGCGCATCGGTAAGTCTTCCAAAAGACTCCACTCCATCCTCAATGGATTCGAACATTTCATCCTGATGAGAATTAAAGCGCTCCACCGTTTCAGATAGACTCCCCAGCGTGGCGTTCAACCGAATGTAGAGCGAATCATCAGATAACATTCGCCCGAGTGTATTCTCGCCGCTGTTTATTTTGTCCATAATTTCCGAAAGGTTCCGGGCGATTTCTTTAACACTCGTGATAGCATCGGACCCCTCGCGGAACACTTTACCGATATCATCTTCTATTGCCACCAAAACGCCATTGTCCTCAAGCGGTGCCGCTGATGGATCGCCCGGCACAATTTCCAAAAATTTATCCCCGATTAAGCCAATTGAACCGATTTTCGCTTTACTATCCGCAGAGACCAAATGCCAGACTTTATTCTGTACGCGCCCCATGACTTCAATCTTCCTCAAACTCTTGTCGAAAGTAATTGAGCGCACATTGCCAACCTCGACTCCGGATATCCAGACCGGTGATCCCCGAGTCAGACCCTGTACGTTTTCAAAGTATACGCTGAAGTTGCGTTTGTCTTCGAATATGGATGTGCCCCCGCCGGTTAGCGACGCCCAGATAAGGATCACAAAGCCGAACATGACCAATAATCCTACCCACAACTCTGACCACTTTACTCTATTTGATCTGCGCATTATTTTTCCGTTGATTGATTTCCAAAATTGATTTCACTCCATTCCGGAGCGTTGATTCGAAATAAACAGACTTGTTTAACTTATGCAAATTTCTTTCGCTGTAATTCCGCAATGCCTCTGCGGAAAGGATTCAGAAATTCGAGAACCCGCGGATCGGCGCAATCGCGAAATCCATCCAGCTTTCCGTCAAAAACAACCTGACCGTCGTCTATGAAAATGAAATCATCGGCGATCTCAAGAGCGTCAACAATCTGGTGCGTGACAATAACTGACGATATTTTCTTTCTTTCCGCCAGCGTTTTCATTAGCGCCAGCGCTTTCGAAGTCGATTCCGGATCGAGGCCGGTTGTCGGTTCATCGTAGAGCATAATTTTCGGATCGGTCGCCAGAAGCGCTCTTCCTATCGCCACTCGCCGTTGCATCCCCCCGGAAAGTTCATCCGGTAATTTGTCTATGATACTTTCCTCCAGCCCAACATATCCGAGCATTTCTCGCACGCGCTTTTCGATCTCGTCGATCTCCAGGTCGGAGTGTTCAATCAAATAAAAGCCGACATTCTCACCCACTGTCATTGAATCAAAAAGCGCTCCGTCCTGAAATACCATTCCGATTTTCTTACGAACTTCTCTCAGCTCTCGCTCATTCATTTTGCCAATATCTTCACCGTCAATCAGGACAGAGCCCGAGAACGGAGGATACAACCCCAGAAATAATTTCAAGATAGTGGATTTCCCCGAACCGGATTGACCAAGAATCACTCGCGCCTCTCCGTCGGGGATTTGGAAAGAAATCCCCCGCAAGACCGGCTCGGCGCCATATGAAAATGTTACATCACGAAATTCAAGCATGACAGCTCCGCTAGAAATAGCCCCGAATAAGCGAAAAAACAACTTTCGTTGAAATAAAGTTCGCTATCAAAATTGTTATCGACGTTATCACAACCGACTGTGTTGTAGCCAGTCCTACTCCCTTTGCGCCTCCTTCGGACGAAAAGCCTTTATAAATCGATACAAAGGCAATTATGAACGCATTGACAATTGGCTTAAATAATCCTATAAAAATATTCCCGAAATTCAAATTCTCGTAGACAGGCGCCCAGTAAAGCCCGACATGAATGTGCGCTACCAAAACCGCGATGACATACCCGCCAAGTATTCCGATTACATCGCAAAGAATGGTCAAAACGGGTACCATTACTAACAGAGATAGGAGTCTCGGAACCGCAAGTTTGCGGATCGGGTCAATCGAAAACGCCCGCAATGCATCGATCTGGTGAGATGATTTCATTGATCCCAGTTCTGCAGTGATACCGCTGGCCACTCGCGCGGCAACCAGCAATCCGGTCAAAACCGGACCCAGCTCGCGTACCATAGACAGAACCATCAAGCGCCCGAGGTAGGTCTTGGCTCCGAAATCGCTCAGCTCAATCGAGAATTGAAGCGCCAGCGCCTGCCCAGCAAAAAGCCCGGTGAGAATCACCAGGTAAATAGATTTTACTCCATTGAGATGCATTTGCTCAATCCACTCAGTCAGGAAGAACGGCCTTCCAAAACAGGCCCTGAGGGTACTGAGCGAGAACTTCAGCATCTCCTGTGAATCATAGGCGAAGCGCTTGATAAATCCGGTGGGTTTGGGGCGGGGTGTATACATAGAACTCAGCTGACAAACGCAAATAATGTTTCAGCTCAAGGCTATGTAAAGACTGTTGCGTGATTAAGTCAAAGGGAACCGGACAAAAAGACAGCTGGCGAGAAAATACCCCATGAAAATAACTCCAGATAGTCCCCAAAAAAAAGGAGCCTCGACTTCCCGGTCGTCGAGACTCCGCTCTCTCCCTATCAGGCGTCGTGGTGACCTAACCGCCAGGAAAAATCACCAGCTATCTCAGGAGCGCCTTTTCGTCTGCCTGCCTGAGTCAGGGATATCACCCGCGAGAGCGATATCAATGCAACGAAAGCGACGCACTGACGCCTATATGTATCTCAACGAGTATGCCAACTTCACACCTTCGCCTATTCGGTTGCATACCAATAAGTTATCCATCGAAAAAGAGTGGCGATAATTCTAAGATAACTGGCGTCTAACGCAATATCTGCGGAAAGAGGATTGCAAGCCTTCAAATTCTGCCATAAGTCGTTGCTCTGTACCGTATTATGCAAGGACGCCACTCTGCGGGCTGTTACCCTCTAGATCGCAATAACTTACGCACCGCTGAAACGCGGATTTCGTAATCCACGACTAAGCGTCCAATTTAAGACAATGCAAATCACACTATCTCATCTCACAAGAAAACCCCTCTCCTTCATTTGAAGAAGAGGGGCACTTTTTTTGATTATCTTCACTTTCCCATGAGAAGGCGACAGCGAAGAAGTCTAAGGTCAAATCTTACTTCAGCATGACCATCTTACGAGTCTGGACAAATTCGCCGTTGTTGGCGTTGACTTTGTAGAAGTAGACTCCTGATGACACTTTGCCGCCGTTGTTGTCACGTCCGTCCCACTCGACGGTGTAAGAAGCGGCTTCCTTATGCTCGTTCACCAGTATGCGTACACGCTGACCGAGTACATTGTAGATCTCCAGCTTTACCAAACCGGCATTCAAGATGTCGTAATTTATCTTTGTGCTCGGGTTGAACGGATTCGGAAAGTTCTGATCCAATGAGAAACTGGTCGGCTTTGCCGAAGCGACGCTCGTTCCACCAGAGAGAGCCACCTCGATTGGGGCAAACTCCGGAGTAACCATCACAACGTGCGGTATATTATTCTCATCATAGACATCATAGACCAAAAAGAGGTCATGAGTCGGATTTTTCTGGGGAGCGACTTCGATTGTAAAGCTCTCCAGTGTCGGATCATCAACAGTGAAAAACAGTTGAGCCACTGTTCCTTCTCCGGCTGGCAGATCGGCCTTAAGACTGTAGATCATGTTGATCGCGCCGATTATGAGTAGATTATTCTCAGCGTCAATGTTAGCGATTTTGAAGTCGTAATTATCAAGCATTGATCCGAGCTCGACTCGCGTCAATGTAACTCCATCCGAATAACTGAGTGGAATGTCCATAGCGGTCAAGTTCTTGTCATACTTGATAGTTAATGGCACAACGATTTCGGTCGGCGATACGCCGCTGGGTGTCGCAGTAGAAGCCACAGAATACGAGCCGCCCTTGGCCGCAAAAGCCGAAGTTGCCAATAGCGCCGCTCCCATGGCCGCCATCAAATACAAACGTTTCATAGGTAATCTCCCCCCGTTAAGGGACTTACAGTTTTTGCCCTGGCTCTTAACGAGCTTCCTGCTCGAAAAGCCACTTCTTCTACCAACACACAATATATCATTTTTCATATTCGATATTCTTCTTAAACTTACTTTGTTTAGCGATTCTTTGGATGACTCTTCCAAGGCCTTTCTAAGGCGTTTTCGCAGAGGGACTTACCCATTATTATCAAGCAAACCTGGCGCCGTTTTTCTGGTTCTGCCTTAACTCATGCCTTTCAATCACTTAACAGTCCCCAAATTTCCCTCTAACCTCATAGCCCCCTAAAAAACTGACCTCCAAGTCAAAGTTCTGCAATCGGTTAGCGCTCTTTTGTTTAATTGAGTCCAGTTCAATTATGTGCGGACGGCTGAATCTATTGCGAGATTCGAAAGTATCACTCTTTCTAATTCAAAAGATACCCAGCATCGTAAGTCCTGTCAAGCCAATTCTCCGCATCTTTCCGCCGGTGCAAATTCTGCGACGCGCGGCTAATCTGCGAGATATCCCTGATTAATCTAAGCCACGCTGCTCCCACTCGCGAGACCGCCTCTACCAATGGGTATACACGAAATCAACCGAAGATGTTCCGAGCAAACTGCGCTATCAAAACATTCCTATAAGGAAATCAGCTACCCGACCAGCAGGGAAGCACACCGTCCGCAAATATGAATTGGACCAGAGCTATAGCGTCAC
>JACZUZ010000074.1 GCA_022572905.1 Candidatus Zixiibacteriota bacterium
TTAAGCCGATGGAGCGGGTCGAAGAAATTCCCAAGCGTCATTGAGTACGAGGGCATTGCTCCAGGTCAGCTCAACTAAGTTGCGACAACCTCCTGAGTGTCAGTCTTTTGACTCTCGCGGTCGCAACCCAGCGCCAGGCGATAAAGCTCTATGTATGTGTTAACAGAACTCTCCCATGAGAAATCAAGGGCCATTCCGCGTTTCACCAGAGCGCTCCAGGCGTTTTCATCATGATACAAGTCAAGCGCCCTGCAACATGCTTCAAGAAGTTCATCCGAACTATAGTTTTTGAAAACAAAACCTACTCCTTCACCAGTTTGCGCATTGTAATCCGAAACAGTATCAGCCAAGCCGCCGGTTTCGCGGACAATCGGAACTGCGCCATAGCGCAGGCTGTAGAGTTGATTTAGTCCGCACGGCTCATATTTGGAAGGCATCAGGAAAATGTCCGCGGACGCTTCGATTTGATGCGCCAGTTTATTATCGAAACCGATTACCGCACGGAAATTATCGGGATGCTTGCGTTCAAGGTCTCGCAGGGCTGTGGCGTATTTCTGTTCGCCCTCGCCGAGCGCGATCATATAAACATCCAGGCCCAAAATATCGTCGGCGATTTCCAAAAACAAATCAATTCCCTTTTGATCAACCAAGCGGGAGATTGTTCCGATTAGCGGCCTGCGCTCTGTAATTTTTTCTTTTGGCTTTATGAAACCCAGTTTCTCGAGAAGCGCTTTTTTGTTCTTGGCTTTGCCTTCGAGTTTGTCGGCGTCGTAATTTGGAGAAATAAGTTTGTCTGTGGCTGGATTCCAGATATCATAATCCACGCCATTCAACGCGGCGTAAATGTCCGAGTTTCGATTTCGAAGTGTTTGTTCCAGACCGAATCCAAACTCGCGAGACGTTTGAATCTCGACCGCATACCTCTCCGAAACAGCGCTTATTATGTCTGCGAAATTTATCCCAGCCTTGAGAAAATTAACTTTTCCTCCGCTTTTGAATGCGCGAGTTCGGCCTTCGGCTTCGCCGTTTAGATTCAGTTTGGATAAAGAGCTGGAATCGAACGATCCCTGATAGGCGACATTATGAAGCGTGAGCAAACTGCGTGTTTTCTCAAAAAACGGATCGCCGGAGTACATTGTGCGCAGAAAAACAGTTATCAGGCTCGTTTGCCAGTCGTGAGCGTGTGCTATATCCGGACGCCAGTTAATTTTCTTGGTAATCTCCAGAGCGGCGCGGCTGAGGAGAATAAAACGCTCATCATTATCTGGATAATCCAGACCGGTTCTTGAGTCATGGTAGATTGTTTCGCGCATGTAGAGATCATCATTGACAATGAAAACAACCTCGAAGCCAGCGGCCTTATCCGTATACGTTTCCCAGGTGATTCGAAATGACTTCTCGCCTATTTTGATGTCAATGTTTTGGCCGGATGGTTTGGCTTTAATACCGGTCTGATACACGGACTTGTACTTGGGAATGAACATTTTGACCTCATGCCCCATCCCGGCCAATCTTTTACACAGCGCGGCGGTAACATCTCCAAGCCCTCCGGTTCTCGCAAATGGCTCCATCTCAGACGACGCCATTAGAATATTCAGCTTATCCTTGACCATAAGATTACCCCATATTTCTTAGTGAAGATAATTTCAAGAGTTGCGCAGGATTTCCCAAACAGAAAAAAGTCGAACTCGCTGTGCGGAATCGACCTGATAGTACGACTAAGAAGTTCTATCAAATAGTAGACTTGTGAATGTATTGTTGAAACTAATTTGGAGAAGGGATTTCGGCGCGGGGGCCGGCGGAGAGACGGGTAGGCTGATTTGCTTATGATATTATCTCGCCAGCGACGCAAGAATGAAAATCTCTTTAGCGTAGGCTGACGATTCACAATCACAGCATTTTACCCGCGATTTTTCCGGATGGAACTGGCATCAGTTTCCGATCTCCATAGCTACTTTCATAACTCACAGCATAATTCCAGCGTGGCGGGTCTGTCAAGAGAAGACTCGTAGGTTTCGAGATAATTCGGACCAAATATCTTAATTCCGACCCTGCCAGCTCGCATTCGCGCCCCACGAATAGGAACGCGTTTATCTTAAGCAGTCCATTAGATCCAACCCCCAACCGCTTTATTTGAAATCACTTACCATCGCCGCCCCAGCCGTGATGTTCATCGAGATGCGCCCTGTCCTCTGCGCTCAAATATGAATCGGCGAATTCTTCGAGCGCCGCGCGAAGCTTGCCCACATTCCCAAGGTCCGTGGTTTGTTTGCATTTCATGGCCGAAACAGTCAGGCGATGCAGGAAGTTCAGGCGGGCCTGGTAATTTTTGATCTCAGAAACATCGGCGTCGCTCCCCGGCTCTTTGATGCGCTGGGCCAGAAAATAATAGCTGACGATCTCAGAGATTTTGTCGGCGTGTTCGTCTTTGTTGTTCACCCAGCGCACGAGTTGGTTGGCATTCTTTCCGGGTTTTGAAGAGAGCTCAATGATCTGATTCATGGACTTTTCGATTGTTGCGATATGCTCCACCATGATTTCAAAACGCATCTGATCTCCGTAAATCCCGCATGGTACTTGACAGTGCGCGAATGTCTTGGGCGCAATGGTGATGACTAATACTGTTGCCAGTGCGAGGGCTCCGATTACGTTTCTGGTCTTTCTCATGATTTTCTCCTCCTTTATAAATTCCCGTGACTATTTTATCTTGTCCATTGAATGCTAAAGATATGCAAGAACCTCACTTATGTAAACCCCGTCGGAAAAAGCGCAGGAATGAAAGTCCTAGGAATCTCTTGATTTTTCTTTCGAGTGTTGTATATTTAAAAGTCTCGCAAACGCCCCGGAACAGCGCCATAGAACTTAGTTCTCGGCCTTCGTGGATATTGCCGCCTCTTAAGAGAGTTATCGCTTTTTTAGAAATTCAACACTGCATAGATCTCCGGATAACCTATTCCGAGGATTTTTATCATGAGTACCTACCTCACTTCAGCGCGTTTTGTCATAGCCGTCACAATTGCGGCGTTATTTAGCTTAACTCCTGTCGTTCAGGCGTCGGAGAACAGCGCCAACAGCATTTGCGTCTGCGGCGGATTCATTGAAAACTCAGATGTCGACCAAGAGGGTTTCCCGCTTACGGTCGGAGATTTAGTTTTTCTGATCAGAGCTCTTATCGGAGACACTGTGTTAAGCGACTCGGCCACCCCTGAGCTCGACAATTACGCGAATAGTTTCTTCCCCTGCAAGCCGACAATTGGTGATGTAATCGCTTTTTTGCGTGTGGTCATTAACAGCGGAGTTCTGCCTATAAACCCTGATATTGATTGCTCAAATCTAATTACACCCGGAGCGTCGGACATTGTGATGGTCATGTCTCCGCCTATCACTATTTCCGGCATTGGGTCAACAAGGATACTGGCCAAACTTCGCAATACAGGTTCCGACACAACATATATTTGGGGCATATCAGCGCCTCTAAAATTCGTCGGAACCCAGGACTCAGCAGACATTCTGACCGCTGGGATTGTGAGCCTTCCCTCCCACGGCGTTTGGAACACCTTCTCGAGAGGAGGATCGTCGGAAAGCACATTCGTATTCGTTTTCCCCGAGACTTCAATACAAAACAACGCTATAACCCTGGCTCCGGGCGAAGAAATAGATTTCTTTGAAGTTGAACTGGACTGGCAATTACAGGATACTGTTTTCCTTTCGGCCGACCTCTACGCGTCTGCTCCGTATGACGCTCCATATATCGTAACAACGCTCGACCCGCCCTCATCAAAGCCCTTGCCACGAACGGAAATTCTTAATTTGATCACCGAGGATTGTAGCGGAGTTTTCGCCGACGCCGATACGAGCGGAAGTTTTGATGTTTCAGATGTTATATTCCTGGTGAAGTACATCTTTCAGAATGGACGCGGACCCGTGTGTTTCGCTCAAGGTGACAATAATGGAAGCCATTCGATAGACATTTCGGACGTTGTCACCGGATTGAAGTTTATTTTCGATAGCTCTGATGTCTTGCCCACCTGCGCCAACTGTCCCTGCCTCATTCTTCTGGCAAATATAAATGAGCTTGATGATGTGGGCGATATAAATTTGAATGGACTCGGTTATGAAATCGCTGATTATGTTGTTCTTACAAATTATCTAATTAACGGACCCTCGGCATTTCACATTAATTCCAGAATCCAGCTCGGAGCATGCGACATTGATGGAGATTGCGTGCCGGCTACACTCGCAGATTTGTTCTATTTGACTAATATTATCACGGGGAATTTACTAAGTGGCAAGCAAATTTTGCATAGCCACTATACGAAAACTGCGACGATCACCGTACAAAATGGTGTGATATCGAGCGACATGGACCTGGGAGTAGCCCTTTTCAAGTTCGCCGGGGAAGCGACAGTGACTGAGATTTCTTCAAACGCTGTAATTTCAATCTTGCCTCAGGGCGGATACTCGATCGCACTGATCAATCGTCAACTGTATTCCCCGCCTGAGAATTTCCCCGCCGGTGATATTCTCAGCTCAACCAAGCCTCCCATTTTTGTTGCGGCAACGGACACACTAGGGAATATCTTGACTATACGCCTGGTGTATATTCCCTAGAGATTGCACGGGCAGACATTGAAAATTATCTCTTGCGGGACGGCCGCCAGGCATGTAGAATGCCTCGCATGCCCCAGAAGCCGACACAAATCCAGAGACTTATTCAGATAGTCAGCGCAGTAGCGTTTCTTTACGGACTTTCGCAAGCAATTGAGTATGCCTGGGTTTGTGATGACGCTTTTATTTCATTTCGCTACGCAAAGAATCTCACGGATGGAAATGGTCTGGTCTTCAATGTCGGAGAGCGGGTCGAGGGATATTCAAATTTTCTCTGGACAATATTGATTGCGCTGGGAATGCTGGTCAAAATCGACCCTGTCATCAGCTCAAAATTGCTGGGGATAATGTCCTTTGTTGGGTCAATAATGATCTTGATCGCCATATCGCGACACGTTTCAAGGGCAGATACGAAATCGGAGCGCTCGCTGTTCGCGATTGTGCCGCTATCAGCTATTTGCTTTGCGCTTAACCGCGATGTTCAGGTATATGCCACCAGCGGTCTGGAGACGGCATTCTACACCGCCTTGATTCTGCTCGGATTCTATTTTCTGTTGACCGGCGAAACTAAGTCGAATTACTTTTTGGGTGGTCTCGCATTGGTCGCGTGCGCTATCACTCGCCCCGACGGTCTGGCGTTCTATTTCTCGGCTATTCCTTTTTTGCTGATTGCGAATACCAGCGAGAGAAAGCGTGTTCTTTGGTATCTCCTGCCATTGGGAGCTATTTTTGTTCCTTACTGGCTAATCAAGTTCTCCTATTACGGCTACCCAATGCCGAACTCCTATTATGCGAAATCTGTCATGCTCAGCGATTTCCCACAGGGGATTACTTTTCTGTGGATGTACCTCAAAACGTATTATGGTTTCATTCTTATTCCGACACTGATGTCTCTTCTCGCAGTAAAGCTAATCAAGAGCAGACTTAATCGCCAGCCGCTACAGCACGCGCCAGTACGCTCGGCGCTTCTGGCATTGATACTTTTCGCGCCCTACTTGTTCTCGGTTGTAAAAGTCGGAGGCGACTTTATGTTCGCACGATTGCTTATTCCGGTTACACCGCTCTTCTATATATTTATTGAAAGCGCATTGCTTGTGTGTGTTTCTCGTATCGCAATTCGGTTCGCGCTCAGCGCGATTTTAGCGCTAACGGTGATCCTACGTTGGAATCAAATTCACGGGCTGGAGAAAATAAACAAAATCACGGACGAGGTGAATTATTATTCCGCCTTCAGACTACAACAGGAAAAAGCCGACGGCGAGTTCATACGACCCTATCTGGAAGAGTGCGGCGCGAACGTGGCTTTTATGGGCATGCGATGCATGCTTGTTTACTACGCTCAGCCGAAACTGGCGATTGAAGCGCAGGCCGGTTTGACGGATGAATATGTCGCGCATTTGCCGCTTGTAAGGCGCGGTCGCCCGGGGCATGAGAAAACCGCACCGATTGAATATCTGCGCAAAAGGCGCGTGCATCTCTGGTTTAAGTCATACTATGATTTCACAGAGCCACAGGAAAAGTTAAGGCGCCTCGAAATCGGCGATTTTGAAACTTACATCCTCATCTATGATAACGAAGTGATGGAAAAACTACGCGACAAGCCCGGAGTTTCGTTCACCCATTTCCCCACCTATCTCGATCAGTACTTTCGCGCCATCGAAAACGTGCCGCTTGAACGCCTGAGGAGAGACTATGAACTCTTCAAGAACTACTATTTCGATTATAACAACGATCCTGAACGTGAAAGGCTTTTTATCGAAATTCTTAAAGCCACCTAGGGTTTCTATCAGTATTGATGCTCCAGCGCCCTCAAGCGCTCACATAATTTTTTCCATTTCACTTTCTCAGGGGTGGATTTTCGTTCAATTAGGCCCCAAACACCCTATTATTCCCTTGCCCGAATCCTCTTTGGGCGGTAACTTATTCTGTAAATCTTTGCGAGAGCCAAATTCTCAGTACTCGCAATGCAAGTGTCGTTTAGGTCACACAATGTGAAGAATGAGCGAGAACACAATGCTTCGTCATATTACTCCGCTCCAGATTACTGCCGGAATTAGAAAGGCCAAGAGAAAAATGAACCCCTCAAGATTAACTTTCCACTCCAAGTCGCTAGTTGGCGCTGTAGTCTTTTCCCTATGTCTTGCTTTCTCTTTTCAGAGTACCAGCGCCGACAACAAGAGTCAGTTGAACTATGGAACGCCATCTTTAGAATTGACTGATATTGATCCAGGCCTCCGCGAAATCCTAGCGAATTCATTATCCGGAACGCAAATAACTGAGCTTAAAGTCGAAGTCGATTACATGGTCGCGAATGACCACACCCATAAGCTACTGCCGGATGAAGTCGACGCGATAGTTGCTATGTTTGCCTGTCATGGAATCACATTGACACTTGAAGTCAGCGACGCTATCGACGAAGTTACCGTTATGCCATGGGGGGGGAATTTTTTCGGCAACACGGCGCCGGGAGGTTTTCTTGATCTTAAGTCAATCTTCTCAAATCATCTCTTCGAGAGCGGCTGGCACTACTGCATAATGGGCCATCAATATGCGCTCAGTGGTGGAACGACAACTTCATCCGGACTGAGCGAACGCCCCGGCGATGATTTTGTGGTCACTCTGGGAGCGTTCGTAAACCAAACCGGAACCGACTTCGATAGAGCAGGAACATTCGTCCATGAACTCGGACACAACCTAAATCTAACGCATACCGGAAATCAAAGCTCGACTCTCACCCAATACAAACCGAATTACGCCAGCCTCATGACATACCGCTATCAGTTGAGCGGAGTGCGTCAGCGCATGTATTGCCAGGGAATCACCGATAGTTGTATGCCATTCCGGAATCTGGACTACTCGAACGGCGGGCTGGCGCCTTTGGATGAAAACGCGCTCTTCGAAATAGCTGGCATCGGATATGGGCCGGTGGACTGGAACTTGAACGGTGTGATTGATACAGCTCCAGTGGTGTTTGATCTGGCAAATTTTCCGTTTAGTGACAATGGAAACTATCAATTGAGTACTGACTACGACGACTGGTCGAACATTGTTGATGTTACGACCGCCGCGTCAGCGGCTCAACTAACGAACATGAATGAGGTCAGCTGTATTACTTTCGAAGAATTTCAAGCGCTGGAGCAGGCCTCCCTGCTCGGAATTGTTTGTGGAG
>JACZUZ010000075.1 GCA_022572905.1 Candidatus Zixiibacteriota bacterium
GAGACTAACGGAGAAAACCTATAGAAAGCGCTCGCCGATGTTAGAAATGCAAAACTACTTTCCACGCCTCAAGCGCGTAAACGTACATTCTAAATTTTTTTCTAATATAGAACTCTATCAATTGCTACCACTTTCAGTCGGATTCGGGCTGCCTCAGAGTGAAAGTGAAGAAGCGCCTACAATTGGAGGGCTGCACGTTGGCTCGTAAACAAGAAGTAACGAGAAAAAGTTACGCCAGAATTCCGGATAAGCTGGAGTTGCCTAATCTTCTGCGGGTGCAGATAGATTCATACCGGGAATTTCTACAGAAAGATGTTCCTCCGGACAAGCGTAAAATGCAGGGACTGCACGAAATTTTCACAAATGTATTCCCGATAACGGACGTCAACGAGAATTATTCTCTCGAATATGTTTCATATTCGCTTGGCCAACCGCGTTATACAATTACCGAGTGCCGCGAAAGAAACATGACGCACGCGTCGCCACTTCGAGCGCTCCTGCGACTGATTAGCAGAGAAGGCGATGGCTCCGAGAAGACGGTCAAAGACATCATGGAGCAGGACGTCTATCTGGGCGAGCTTCCGATCATAACCGATTTCGGAACGTTTATTATTAACGGTTCCGAGCGTGTTGTGGTAAGTCAGCTTCATCGCAGTCCGGGCGTGTTTTTCAACGACGAAATTCACGCTAACGGAAAGCGTCTGCACAGCGCCAGAATTATTCCCTATCGCGGGAGTTGGGTGGAGTTTACGACTGACATCAACGACATGATGTACGTCCATATCGATTCCCGCCGCAAACTTCCTGTGACAGGATTCCTGCGAGCCCTCGGCTATTCCTCGGACGAAGATTTGATTAACGAGTTCTACAAAGTAAATGAAGTTTCTATTACAGGAAAGAAAGCGGCCGAGGCTCTCGGGCTGCACTCCGCCGAGAATATCGTAGATGAGGAGACGGGAGAGTTTACGATTGAGGCCGGGACGGAGATTACCGAAGAGAAACTGGAAGAGCTTCATGAAAAGAAAATAAAGAAGCTGAAAGTAATAACTCGCGATCAGGGCCGTGAAGTTTTTGTGATCCTGAATACTCTACGCAAAGACCCAACTAAGTCGCGCGAAGAAGCTCTGCAGAAAATTTATTCACTTCTAAGGCCGGGCGAGCCTCCAACAATTGAAATGGCGGAAGCGCTCCTGGAGCGTTTGTTCTTTAATGCAAAACGCTACGACCTTGGCGCTGTCGGCCGATACATGATCAATCAGCGCCTCGGACTTAAGGAGTCGCAGGAAACCACTACTCTGACTCGGGGAGATTTTCTGGCGATAATTAAGTATCTGATCGGTCTCTGTAACGAGCAGGGCTTTATTGATGATATCGATCATCTTGGTAATCGTCGTTGCCGCACAGTCGGCGAACTAATGGCGAATCTTTTCTCGGTTGGTCTTTCAAGAGTTGCTCGGACAGTACGCGATCGATTGTCACTAAAGGACACAGAAGGTATCACGCCGCAGTTACTGATCAACGCCCGAACAGTATCGGCCGTGCTGGATACATTCTTTGGTTCGTCACAACTGTCGCAATTTATGGATCAGACCAATCCTCTGGCGGAGCTAACCCATAAGCGCCGCGTCTCCGCTCTCGGTCCGGGAGGGCTGACTCGTGAACGCGCCGGTTTTGAGGTACGCGACGTTCATCATACTCATTATGGCAGGGTTTGCCCTATTGAGACTCCAGAAGGTCCCAATATCGGTCTGATAATGTCGTTGGCGACTTTCGCGAGAATTAATGAATTTGGTTTTATTGAAACTCCCTATTGCAAGGTGGAAAATTGTCATGTGACCGACAAGATTGAATACCTGAGCGCAGACGAAGAAGACCGCCACACTATCGCACAGGCCAGCGAACCGCTTGATAGTCGCGGACGATTCGAAAACAAAATGATCTTCGGACGCAAACGCTCTGATTTTTCGCTAGTCGAAGCGAGTAAAATCGGGTACATGGATGTCAGTCAACGACAGTTGGTCTCAGCGGCGGCCGCATTGATACCATTTCTCGAACATGACGACGCCAACCGCGCTTTAATGGGCTCGAATATGCAGAGACAAGCCGTACCGTTGATGATTACAGATGCGCCGTATGTCGGCACAGGAATGGAGAAACGAGTCGCGGTGGACTCAGGCGCCGCAGTTATTTGTAAGCGAGAGGGCGTAGTGTCATATGTCGATTCATCCGTGCTAAGAGTTCGTCCAGCGGCGCGCAGCAAAGATGAAGGGCTGGGGTTCTACGAGGACGATGTTTATGAACTGATTAAGTTTCATCGCTCGAACCAGGATACTTGCATTAACCAACGCCCAATTATGGAGATTGGCGATAAAGTGAAAGCCGGAGACACTCTGGCTGATGGCCCTTCGACGGACGCCGGCGAGCTCGCGCTGGGCGCTAATTTACTGGTAGCGTTTATGCCCTGGCGCGGTTACAATTTTGAAGATGCGATCGTACTTTCAGAACGCGTAGTTAAGGATGACACGCTGACTTCAGTGCATATTGAAGAGTATGAGCTGCAGGTTCGCGACACTAAGCGGGGCTATGAAGAAATCACGCGCGAAATACCGAATGTTTCAGAAGAGGCGCTGGTAAATTTAGACGAGCTCGGTGTAATACGCACAGGCGCAGAAGTTGAGTCTGGGGACATACTGGTCGGTAAGGTCACTCCCAAAGGGGAAACCGAGCTATCACCGGAAGAGCGTCTCTTGCGCGCAATTTTTGGCGAAAAGGCCGGAGATGTTCGCGACGCTTCGCTGAAAGCTCCTCCCGGAATTTCGGGAATCGTTATCAGTACGCAGGTGTTCTCCCGAAAGGAAAGATCAGAAGAGGCGAAGAAGAAAGAAAAGACGGACATCGCCGATAAAAAGGACGAATTCGAAAAGCTGTCGCATCAGATAAAGAAGCATCGAAACAACCGGATAGCGACTCTTCTAGACGGCAAAGTATCGAATACGATACGGTCGTTAGTTGACAATTCTGTTACAATAAGATCGGGACATCCATACAAAAAGGATGCGCTCGAAACATTTAACTTTGATATCGCGCACGCTCCTGATGGATATTGCTCTGAAACGGCGATAAACCAAAGAGTAGACCGAGTTTTGAAAGAGGCGGCGGAACTACTTGCGATAAAGCGTTCGCAAATGGAAATCGAAATCGATAAGATTGCGCGAGGAGCTGAGTTGCCTCCGGGTGTGAAACAGTTGGTGAAAGTGCGAATCGCGATCAGGCGCAAGGTCTCGGTTGGTGATAAGATGGCCGGGCGCCACGGTAACAAGGGTGTTGTATCGCGTATTGTCCCGATGGAAGACATGCCTTATCTCGATGATGGTACACCGGTGGATATCATTCTCAATCCGCTGGGCGTTCCCTCGCGAATGAACATTGGGCAATTGCTGGAAACACATCTTGGATTTGCGGCCAAGAAACTAAATATCAAAATTGCCTCACCCGTTTTCGACGGCGCCAAGGAAGAGGATATCAACAATTTGCTCAAGGAGGCGGGTCTGCCGATATCCGGAAAGTCGCGCTTAACCGACGGTCGCACCGGAGAGTACTTCGATCAGGAAGTGACAGTGGGCATAATCTACATGATGAAACTGTCTCATTTGGTTGATGACAAGATTCACGCCCGTTCGATAGGTCCATACTCACTGGTTACTCAGCAACCGCTGGGCGGCAAGGCTCAATTTGGTGGTCAGCGTTTTGGAGAGATGGAAGTATGGGCGTTGGAGGCTTATGGCGCCGCATACGCATTGCAGGAAATGCTGACCGTAAAGTCCGATGACGTGATCGGTCGAAGTCGTGTCTATGAATCTATTGTGAAGGGCGAAAATTCTCCTGAGCCTGGTATACCGGAATCATTCAATGTGCTTATTAAAGAGCTACAGGCGCTTTGTCTGGACGTTAAGCTCATAGAGAAATAATGAAATGGGAGCTGGTAATATGACAAAACAGGAAACTAAACGCCGGGCTCTTGTGCCTGCAATTGACATCAACGGAACCTTCGGTGACACCGTAACCGGATTAACTCCGCGTTTTCCGGCTCACCGAACAAAAATGGAAAGCGGAGCCGTCCTAGAGGCCGTTGCCGACCGTACGAATAAGAAAATAACTCCGACTGAAGAAAAGAGCGAAGAGACAGGAGCGCCAAAATAGTGAATATGATGCAACGTGAGCGCGCTTTGAGGAGCGCACACCGCAAACCCTCAGATTTTGCGGCTATTCGAATCCAGTTAGCGTCGCCCGAAACGATCCTTTCATGGTCGTTTGGTGAGGTTATCAAGCCGGAGACTATCAATTATCGCTCATTTAAACCTGAGCGTGACGGTCTCTTCTGTGAGAGGATTTTCGGACCGGTAAAGGATTGGGAATGCAATTGCGGTAAATACAAACGCATTCGTTTCCGTGGTATTGTGTGTGATCGCTGCGGCGTCGAAGTGACTCAGGCCAAAGTTCGCCGTGAGCGCATGGGACACATTCAACTTGCGGTCCCCGTTTGCCATATCTGGTATTTCAAGTCCCTGCCGTCACGTATCGGAAGCATCCTAAATCTATCCATGCGCGAATTGGAGAGAGTTCTCTATTACGAATCATACGTAATGATTGATCCGGGTAACTCACCTTACCAAAAAGGCGACTTATTGACCGAAGAAGAGCAATTAGAGCTTGAAGAATCAGGTAAGGAATTTCAGGCGGAGATGGGCGCGTCCGCTTTGCAGGTTCTTTTGGCTCAGCTGGATACCGAAGAGGAAGCTATTAATCTTCGCGCCCAGGTCAAGATGGAGACATCCGTTCAGCGCAAGAAAGACGCTCTCAAACGGCTTAAAGTCGTTGAGGCGTTTCGCCAATCAAACAACCGCCCCGAATGGATGATCCTGAATGTTATTCCGGTAATTCCACCTGATTTACGTCCGCTGGTGCCGCTGGAGGGCGGACGATTCGCTACATCAGACTTGAACGATCTTTATCGTCGCGTAATCAATCGCAATAACCGGCTCAAGAAGCTCATTGACATCCAGGCTCCTGAAGTAATTTTGCGTAACGAAAAGCGAATGTTGCAGGAAGCTGTAGACGCGTTAATGGATAACGGTCGCCGGACGCACGCCGTTCGTGGCGATTCCAAGCGTCCACTAAAGTCGCTTTCTGATTTGCTCAAAGGTAAACAGGGACGTTTCCGGCAGAACTTGCTCGGTAAGCGTGTCGACTATTCGGGCCGTTCGGTTATTGTTGTCGGACCCGAGTTGAAGCTCTATCAATGCGGCTTACCCAAGAACATGGCCCTGGAATTGTTCAAACCTTTTATCATAATGAAGCTTGAAGAAAAAGGTTATGTGCAGACAGTTAAGTCCGCCAAGAAACTCGTGGAAAAGGAGCGTCCGGAAGTCTGGGACATTCTGGAAGAGATAATCTCAGAGCATCCTGTTCTCTTGAACCGCGCGCCCACACTGCATAGGCTTGGTATTCAGGCTTTTTATCCTGTCCTGGTCGAAGGTAAGGCGATCAAGCTTCATCCACTCGTGTGTGCGGCTTTTAACGCAGACTTCGACGGTGATCAGATGGCCGTCCACATCCCACTCTCATTCGAGGCGCAGCTTGAAGCAAGGCTACTTATGCTCGCGTCAAATAATATCATTTTGCCGTCATCTGGTCGTCCGATAGCTATACCCTCACAGGACATCGTTCTGGGTAACTACTATCTGACGTTGGCGAAAAATGGCGCCAAGGGTGAGGGTACACGTTTCGCAAGCGAAAACGAAGCGTTGACTGCCTATGATCACGGACTAATTGAACTTCACAGCAAGATTCAAGTAGTGTTGAAAGAAGAAAAACTGGAGACCACCGTTGGAAGAGTTATCTTCAACCAGGTCATTCCCGATGAAATGGATTTCTTTAACGAGACCGCCTCCAAGTCCAAGATGGAAAAACTTACGCTAGATATCGTCCGCAAGGTCGGAATGGAGCGAACTGTCATATTTCTTGACGCTCTCAAGGAACTCGGATTTGAATTCGCGACTCGCTCCGGCGTTACAGTTTCTATCGGAGACATGATTATCCCAGAGCGCAAAAAGGGGATAATCTCTGAAGCGATGAAAGAAGTAGATACGATCCAGAAGCGCTATGAACGAGGAGTTATCACCAACGGTGAGCGTTACAATCAGGTAATTGATCTCTGGACGCGGACGACTTCTGATGTGGCGGAAGTCATGATGAAAGAGCTTGCCAGCGACCGTGACGGATTTAATCCGGTTTACATGATGGCCGATTCCGGCGCCCGTGGCTCTCGTGAGCAAATTCGCCAGCTTGCGGGTATGCGCGGACTGATGGCCAAGCCACAAAAGAGAATTACGGGTGGCATCGGTGAAATTATCGAACGTCCGATTGTCTCGAATTTCCGAGAAGGATTATCCGTGGCCGAATATTTTGTCTCCACTCACGGAGCGCGAAAAGGATTGGCGGATACGGCTCTCAAGACCGCTGACGCAGGATATCTGACTCGTCGCCTGGTCGATGTGGCGCAGGATGTAATTATCAGTGAAAAAGACTGCGGAACTATTCTTGGAATTGATGTCAGCGCCATAAAAGAGGGCGAAGAAGTCATCGAGTCGCTCCAGGACCGCTTGCTCGGACGTGTGACACTTGATGATGTGTACGATCCGATTACTGATGAATTGATTACAAGCAGTGGAGAAGAAATCCGCGAAGAGGCCTCTCTCCAGATTGAAGATTCGGGCATGGAGTCTGTTCGTATACGTTCGGTGCTGACTTGTGAGTCGCGCCGGGGGGTATGCGCCGCATGCTATGGACGAAACTTGTCTACCATGAATATGGTTGATATTGGAGAGGCTGTTGGTGTTATCGCCGCGCAATCAATTGGCGAGCCGGGGACACAGCTTACTCTGCGTACATTCCATATCGGTGGAACGGCAGCCCGGATCGCAGAGCAATCCGTTGTCGAATCCAAGTACGAAGGACAAGCGAAATTCCTGGATGTGCGCACAGTAAAGAAATCAGATGGAACCGCAATCGTAATAAATCGCGATGGAGAAATTCACGTTGTCACAGACAAAGGCCGAGTGCGCGGGCGATACCGTGTGCCATATGGCGCCATTCTAATTGTTAAGGATGGCAAAAACATCAAGAAGGGTGACATTGTTTTCGAATGGGATCCGTATAGCTCCACAATTATTACATCCAAGAAGGGTAAGATAAAGTTCAAAGATATTGTCGCGGATATTTCTCTGCGCGAAGAGCTGGATGAAACAACGGGATTGATTCAGCCGATCATAATTGAACAACGCGAAAAGACTCTTTTCCCGACTATCGAAATTTTTGATGGAGAAAAAGAACTCGCCAGTTATAGGATCCCCACAGGGGCCCATTTGCTGGTATCTGATGGAGTTGAAATCGGCGCCGGTGAAATGCTGGTTAAGATTCCCCGTGATATTTCCAAGACTCGAGATATTACCGGAGGCTTGCCGCGCGTAGCGGAGCTATTCGAATCGCGAAAACCCAAAGATCCGGCTGTGGTATCCGAAATTGACGGGACAGTTAAGTTTGGGAAGATTGTTCGTTCGCAACAGCAAATAATCGTAACCGCCGAAGATGGCGAGGAACACGATTACCTGATTCCTCATGGTAAACATCTCATGGTTCATAATGGAGATACCGTTCGCGCGGGGGAGGCCATGTGCGAAGGCGCCTCTGATCCACATGATATTCTTGCTATTCTC
>JACZUZ010000076.1 GCA_022572905.1 Candidatus Zixiibacteriota bacterium
AAAAACCCTGGAGACTCAGATTATCTGCCAGGTGAAATAATAGATAGGTTTAGACTTGAAAATGTAAACGAGGAATTAATT
This sequence comes from Candidatus Zixiibacteriota bacterium, assembly GCA_022572905.1. Lineage (GTDB taxonomy): Bacteria > Zixibacteria > MSB-5A5 > GN15 > JACZUZ01 > JACZUZ01. Next base: position 82 of record JACZUZ010000076.1, read on the forward strand.
AAAAACGGTAAAAAACCAGCGGTTGGAGAAAGAGTGTTAATGGGAATTACAAAAGCTTCATTACAAACAGAGTCTTTTATATCAGCTGCTTCTTTCCAAGAAACCTCACGGGTGCTTATCCAAGCATGTCTTGAAGGAAAAGAGGATACGTTACGAGGACTGAAAGAAAATGTTATCATTGGCAAACTTATTCCCTTTGGAACAGGATTTAAAAAATAGCCGCAGAATGGTATACTAGAGGCGTGGCAAAGACGAAAAAGATTGGCCTGATCTGGTTGTTCAGGCTCCGCCCCTATTTATTCAGGAGAAAGTCCACCCTAAAGTTCTAGTTGATGATCTGATTCGGCGCACAGAGGCTGACGCAGATAGCGCTTCACTTGATCTTGACCTCTTCGCCGATTTCAATGGACTTCCAAGTCAAGGAGCCAAAACTGAGTTTTATCAACATGACGCCAACTGGTCCAACCGAATGATTCTTGGCGACAGTTTGCAAGTGATGGCGTCACTGGCAGAGCGCGAAGGATTGCGTGGCAAAGTTCAGTGCATTTACATCGACCCACCGTATGGGATTAAGTTCAACAGCAACTTCCAGTGGTCCACCACGAGCCGAGACGTGAAGGACGGCAAGACCGATCACATCACCCGTGAGCCGGAACAGGTGAAGGCATTTCGTGATACATGGCGTGATGGGATACATTCCTACTTAACGTATTTGAGAGATCGGCTTACAGTCGCGAGAGATTTATTGACGGCAAGCGGGTCTATTTTCATACAAATTGGTGATGAAAATGTCCATCGAATCAGGGCATTGATGGATGAGGTGTTTGGAGAAGATTGTTTTGTTGGGCTTATAGCATTCACGAAGGGTGCGACAGGACTCGGGGCGACCGGACGCCTGCCAGCTCGCCTGGACTATCTTGTGTGGTATGGAAAGAATCCGGTTGAGTGCAAATTCAGACAGTTATTTCTGCTAAGAGACCAAGGAGTAGATCGTAGTTTTAATTGGGTTCAATTATCAAATGGAACTTATAGGCGTCTTTCTAAGGAGGAAAAGGATGGTACCACACACCTTCCGGAGGGCAGTCGTGTGTTTCAGGATGTGTCACTAACTAAGCCTGGTCCTGGGCGAAAGTATAAGGTTCGATTCAAAGGAAGAACATTTGATTCCGGGAAACGGTGGTGGGGCTTTCCAGAGAAATCTCTTGAACGCGCCCTCAAGACTGGTCGCATCGATCGATTTGGAAACGGGCTGCGACAATTGCGCTTCCAGGATGAATCAACTGCCGTAGCTCTCGGCAATCTTTGGGACGGATTTCTCGGACAGACAGATCCAGTTTATGTTGTCCAAACCAACACTGACATTGTACAACGCTGTATTTTGATGACTACCGACCCAGGTGACTTGGTGCTCGATCCTACATGTGGTTCCGGGACCTCTGCGTACGTGGCTGAACAATGGGGACGAAGGTGGATAACCGTTGATACTTCACGGGTGTCCTTAGCATTAGCTCGAGCTCGAATTATGGGGGCACGCTATCCGTACTATCTGTTGGCCGATAGTCGAGAAGGACAATTGAAAGAAGCGCAGTTGACTCGGACTGCACCGAACAAAATTTCAACATATGGCGATATTAGGCAGGGATTTGTATATGAGCGTGTGCCACATATCACTCTCAAGTCAATTGCCAACAACACCGAAATCGATGTGATTTGGGAAAAACACCAAGAATCCCTTGAGCCAATACGCAAACAACTCAACAAAGCTCTCAGGCAGAACTGGGAAGAATGGGAAATACCGCGTGACGCTGACGAAGACTGGTCAGCGGAAGCCAAACGCCTGCACTCGCAATGGTGGGAAAAGCGAATTACTCGGCAGAAAGAAATCGACGCCTCCATAGCCGTCAAGGCCGAGCATGAGTACCTCTATGACAAGCCCTATTCAGACAATAAGAAGGTTCGAGTTGCAGGGCCCTTCACTGTCGATAGTATCTCTCCGCACCGTTCGTTAGCAGTAGATGAAAACGACGAGCTAATAGATCGTCGAGGTGATAAGAAACATGAGGCGAGTGATGAAACTAACTTCGTCAGGATGATACTTGAAAACCTCAAGACAGCAGGAGTGCAACAAGCGCATAAGGAAGACAAAATCAGTTTCTCTTCCCTCACTCCCTGGCCCGGACACTTCATCTGCGCGGAGGGCCTCTATGTCGAAGGAGACGAAGAAACAGGTACAGAAAAACGCGCCGCAATTTTCATTGGCCCTGAGTTTGGTACTGTCAGCAGGCCAGACTTGGTCGCCGCGGCCCGCGAAGCTGGAGACGCAGATTTTGATGCCCTTATCACCTGCGCTTTCAATTACGATGCACATTCTTCAGAGTTTGATAAATTAGGCCGTATTCCTGTTCTTAAAGCCCGGATGAACGCCGATTTGCATATGGCCGATGATCTCAAGAACACCGGCAAAGGTAACCTCTTTGTGATTTTCGGCGAACCGGACATAGATATTCTCGATGCCGGAGATAATCAGGTTGCGGTCAAGATTAATGGTGTGGATGTCTTTGATCCTAGTACAGGTGAGGTTAGGAGTGACGGAGCGGACGGAATCGCCTGTTGGTTTATCGACACAGACTACAACGAAGAAAGCTTCTTTGTACGCCATGCCTACTTTCTCGGTGCAAACGATCCATACAAAGCGCTCAAAACGACGCTCAAGGCGGAGATCAACCAAGAAGCTTGGGAAACATTACACAGTGACACATCGCGACCATTCGACAAACCTGAATCTGGTCGTATCGCGGTAAAGGTAATAAATCACCTAGGTGATGAAGTGATGAAAATTTTCAAGGTCGATTGATGGAGTTCAGGATAGCAGACACATTCACCGATAGTCTGGCAAAGCTGACGGGTGATGAACAGAAAGCTGTAAAGACCAACGCTTTCGATCTGCAAATGAGTCCTGCCAATCCCGGACTGCAATTCCACAAACTTTCCAGAGCCAAAGACAAGAACTTCTGGTCAATCCGCGTTAATCGCGATGTGAGGTTGATAGTTCACAAAACAGAATCCAGCCTGATGCTTTGCTATGTAGGTCATCACGATAAGGCGTATGATTGGGCGGAAAGACGCAAATTAGAAACTCATCCGAGGACTGGCGCCGCTCAGTTCGTAGAGATTCGTGAAACCGTTAGGGAAATAACGATACCTAAGTATGTAGAAGCTGAGACGCAAGCTCTAATCAAGCCACCTCTATTCACCGATATTGCGGACGACGAGCTACTTGGCTACGGTGTTCCGGTCGAGTGGCTGAACGATGTTCGTAATGCAAATGAAGACACTCTCTTAGAACTCGCAGATCATCTTCCCGCGGAGGCGGCTGAAGCGTTGCTGAATCTAGCCACTGGCCAGAAACCGGAAGCCGTACCAACTCCGGCAGTTGAGATTGATCCATTTGAACACCCAGACGCTCAACGCAGATTCCGAATAATGAGCAATGTTGAGGAGCTCGAACGCGCCCTTGAATATCCGTGGGAAAAATGGACGGTATTCCTGCACCCCGCGCAACAGCAACTTGTGGAAAAAGACTACAACGGTCCCGCACGTGTTTCAGGGTCAGCTGGGACCGGAAAAACTATTGTGGCTCTGCACCGAGCTGTCTATCTAGCGAGGCGCGATCCCGACTCAAGAGTCTTGCTTACCACATTTTCGGACACGCTTGCCAATTCTCTCCGAACCAAACTCAGGCGTCTCATCAGTAACGAACCTAGAATTGGAGAGCGGTTGGAAGTTCACTCGCTTGACGCAATAGGGCGAAGATTGTATGCGGCGCACTTTGAAAAACAAACGATGGCAACCTATGAGGAAATCAGTGCGATACTTCAATCGGCATCCACCAAAGTGGAAGACCACAAGTTCAGTCTCCATTTTCTCAAAACGGAATGGGAGCAAGTGGTTGATGCATGGCAGTTGAACTCATGGGAGGAGTATCGGAATGTAGCGAGATTGGGTCGCAAGACTCGCTTGCCGGAGAATAGACGTGTGGTTTTGTGGTCTATTTTCGATATCGTTAAATCGGAGCTCAAACGTAGAGAACTTGTAACGTATCCTGAAATATTCAGCCGTTTAACAACGAAACTGATTGAGTCCTCAAAGAGACCGTTTGACTTTGTTGTCATAGATGAAGCACAGGATATTAGTGTCCCTCAGTTACGATTCCTCGCAGCTCTGGGAGGCGATGCGCCTAACCGTCTCTTTTTCGCTGGTGATCTCGGACAACGGATATTCCAGCAGCCATTTTCGTGGAAGGCGCTAGGAGTTGATATACGCGGTCGATCTCGCACACTGCGGATCAACTATAGAACCTCGCACCAGATTAGAATGCAAGCTGATAGATTGCTCGCTCCGAAGATGTCCGATGTAGATGGAAATATTGAAGACCGAGGCGGTACTGTGTCTGTGTTTAATGGTCCAAAACCTGAGATTGGAACATTTGCAACTCAAGAGAATGAGATTGCGGCAATTACTCAATGGCTTTCGGATAGGAGCGGCGAGGGATTTCAACCACACGAGATCGGAGTTTTTGTTCGTTCACCTAGTGAGTTGGATCGTAGCAAGCGGGCTGTAGAAAGAGCGAAGTTAAAATTCAAAGTTCTAGATGATAATTCTGAAACTGTGAGTGGTCAGGTGTCAATAAGCACAATGCATTTGGCCAAAGGTTTAGAGTTTCGGGCCGTTGCTGTAATGGCTTGCGACGATGATGTAGTCCCGCTTCAAGAAAGAATAGAAAAAGTCACAGACGATTCTGACCTTGAAGATGTTTATAATACAGAGAGACACCTTCTTTATGTAGCATGTACAAGAGCGCGAGATAATCTGCTGGTAACAGGTGTCGAACCCGCTTCTGAGTTTTTGGATGATTTGAATGAATCCTAGTTAGGGGTCAAAATGTGTCTGCGCAGCAAGAGCCTTACTTCCGCTTACCGAATAAAACAAATTGTCGTGAAAGTCGATGAATTGATGGAGCTGTGCGATGATCTGGAAGAAAAGCTCAAGCAGTCACAGTCCACAGCCGAATCTCTCGCCAGCGCAGTTGTCGCTCAACTCAGCAACTGGAATTCTGCCAACTGAGGATGGCATTGCTGATAGCGAAAAAATTGCTTAGATTGTGGTTAGTTGCGTGATCAAATTTCTGTAGACAGAAGGTCGTTCAGATGGAAAAAGATAATCATAGTTTGACAGTTGGAAAAGTGGAGAAACATGACAAGAAATTCAAATTTTGGGTAGCTTTGTCTGTCTTATTTCTAACCGCTGCAATTGCTAACTCATTTTTTGAAATAATACCATGGGCGCTGACCTACTTCTTATTGATCTCAGCAATATCGTTATTGGTGCTTGCTTTTATCTACAAGACAAAAGTATTCGCTCAAAAAGCACGCAAGGAGAACGAATCCGAAGTTCGTTCTGCGATCTCTGAGGCAAGAGACTTCAGTCGTGAATCTTTCCGATTAGATTCTACGGATCGCAAGGACTTATTCGAAGCTCTTAAGAAAGAGATCGAATCTTTGGAAAGTAGTGAGTCTCTTCCTTGGACGGAATATCGCGTGTTGCATATGTATCAACTCATGACAGAATTCTACACTGTCGAAGAGCTTAGAGTAAAAGCTCAACTTCTCCTAGAAGAGATAGATGAAAACTATGTTGAGGATGATGCAATGCGATCTTGGTTTGCTAACATTCAGAGCGAAGTCAGAGAAGCTGGGGATAGGGCAGTCGACCAATTGGATGAGAACAAAGACGGTAAAAGCGGAGAAAAATCTACTGATCAAACTGATAGACTAAGGTCACTTGTTAAGAAGCTCAATGAATATGTCACTGATTTTGACTTTAACTGGGCGATTGGTACCGCTACAATAAAATCATTGAATATTGTGGTCGGAATCACGATTCCTATCTTGCTCTACATGGGTTTGTTGCCGATTTTCCATCTTTCGGGAAATGGGCTACTAAGCATTTTTGATTGGGGGTTCTTGGGTATGTGTGGGGCTCTTACGAAAGTTCTACTTTGGTTCAGAAAGTCAAAACTGGTCCAGGTCGGAGAGCGAAAAGGGAAAGAAGAAATGTGGAGAGCCGGGCAAGGTGCATTTCTTGGATTAATAGCGGGCGTTGTTTTGTATTCAATGTTGATGTCTGGAGTACTGTCTGGCGCTCCATTTCCGGATCCCAATTGTTTCACCTTCAAACAAGTAGGGTTTCACGCCTGCCATGCTCATGCTGTGTTCCTGGGTATCTCAGCGGGATTTTCTTTTGAATGGGTATTTGAACATCTCAACTTGAAGGGTAACTAAGAGCGTCAATAGACATATTCGGAATATTTCTCTTATGGATGACCTAATCAAAAAACTAGTCGTTGACTTAGAACGAACACCAGCAATATTCTTGGATATTCGCACGATCTACGCAAACCTTGAATTGCTGAAAGATAAATGCAAAATCCTTTATCCATTGAAACCATTAGCACACCCGGAAGTATTAAGGGCTATCGGTAAGTATGTTGATGGATTTTCTGTCAGCTCTCTTTTTGAGGCTAGGCTAGTAAAAGATCTCTTCGGAACAGAAAAGATTATTCACTTCACATCTCCCTGCATAAAGGAAAGCGACTTGAGGGAGATAGCTGACTACTGTAATCACATAAGCCTCAATTCAATTAAACAGCTGAAACTAATTGGGGAAAACGATACTGATTTTTGTAGCTTGGGCTTGCGCATCAACACTGAGCTATCTTTTGTGAAAGATCAGCGTTATGACCCATCACGACTTCCATCAAAGCTCGGAATTCCACTGAGCGCATTGAAGGGAGATGTGGTTGATAATCTTAACGGGATATGGAATGTCCAAGGTATCCTAATCCATTCGAATTGCGAATCTGAAGACTTTGAAGAGCTGGATTCTTCCATCAAACAGTTAGAAAACGCTATCCCTTCGCTCCTGCGTAGAGTTGATTGGATCAATTTCGGTGGCGGATATCTATTCGACCAGTCTTCAAATTGGAGCGTCTTTGATAGATTAGTCTCACGCCTTCAAAACAAGTACGGCCTCGATGTTTATTTTGAACCGGGCAAAGGGGTAGTGGGTGAAGCGGGATCGATAGTATCGTCAGTAGTAGATATTATCGATAATGGAGACAAAAAGCTCGCTGTACTCGATACGACAGTGAATCACATGCCGGAAGTGTTTGAGTTTCAATATCGTCCGCAGATCGCCCAAGAGTCGCCGGGAGGCGCTCATAGTTATTTATTGGCTGGAGCCTCTTGTTTGGCGGGCGATGTTTTTGGTGAATATACATTTGCCGAGCCGTTGGAGCTCGGGTCCACGGTTGTGATGTACGGCGTTGGGGCATACAACCTGGTCAAGGCCCCTACGTTCAACGGACTTCCATTGCCCTCGATATATTCCCTTGGCGCCAATGGTGAAGTCACGTTGATGAAAGAATTCACTTTGGAAGAGCAATCTTCGAGATGGGGGTTTAAAGCCAGTGCGTGTTTCGGAAATTGATTTTCAGCTGCCTTCCCCTCCCGATGACGGCAGCACTCTTAAATGGCTGGCCGATAAGACCGCAGAGGCGCTTCCTTCCGGAGAGGAGTTGGTC
>JACZUZ010000077.1 GCA_022572905.1 Candidatus Zixiibacteriota bacterium
CCTCTTGCCTACAAGTCTGGATAATAGTGGCGGTTCGAAGGACACATGGTATAATCCCGGCAGGACACAAACGCTGTAAAAGCCGCCAGCGCCAGTATTGTCGCCCAGAGTAACCAGCCTCTGACCGGTCAATGCGTTGTCGAAATCAAGATCGCCTCCCACCACAGGAACCCCCGAAGCGTCGCGCACAATACCAGTCAGGCAAGGAATGCCCTGCGCATGGTTTGGCAAGATTGCAAGAATCGTTATTAAAATTGGCCAAAGCGGGAGGCCGCGAAGTAGTGATTTCATTATGGCTTGCAGTAAGTATTCTAAAATTCGTAGTCCCAGTTAATTTTGTGCAATAGCGCTGTTTCCTGTCGCGGACCAAACGCCTCACCCGGTGAGAATATGGCTGTGGTCCAGCGCAGGCGAACATGGTCCCATATTTTCGGAGAAGCCACCTTTATATCAAGTCCCCATCCGAGGTCGTCGCTCTGACCGAGAGGTTTCGCAGGCGGATCGAGTAATTCGCTGTCGGTAAGATCATTGTCAATTTCATGTTGTTTATATGAATGATAAACAAAATCTACAGATGCGTCAGGCAACGGATGAACGCCAACTCCGAGTGTGAGGATTTTTATATTACTTAGTTCCGGATTCAGAGCCTCGCCATAGTACCGCAGCGCGGCGACACCACCAAACACCGCGACATTGTCTTCATAGCTCGTCTGACGAAACTTATTGCTTTCATTATCAGCTCCGGTTTTGTCGCCGGACCCTATGGCATAACCGATAGTGAAGGAAGGGTGGTATACAGACTTGGCTGATATGAAAGTAGCGCCAAAATCAATAGCGTATGCTCTTTGAGGAAGTCCTTTATCCTCGCCGCGCAAAATGGACAGTTCGGCCCAGGGTCGGAGATATTCTTTTGGTCTGCCGTAGTATCTCAGTCCGAACCAAACCGGCTCACGGTTGCGGATTGAGCGGTCTGAGCGTTTGAGAACATATGCGCTGGCTCGGCTACGCTTGTCGAATCTCCAACTGACACTGGCATATAAATCAGTCCAGTCACGAAATTTTTCTTTCAACGGCTCAACCGCTTTGATGAACGCTGCTTCGACAATTAGTGGAGCCTTACCATAGTAGTAGATTCGAACCGCATCCAGATATTCATCGAATAGCCATTCGCGAGGTTCGTCAAAATCCTGGCGGCCTATTTGTAAGCCAACACCAGACCGACCAATATCCTTAAATAGCATATACGCCTGCACGAGTTGTATGTCTAATTGGCTTGATTGTTGAGGCGTTCTGTCGGTGGAAATAATATATTTCTTGCGTACACGCAATTGAGTGAAACTCTTTACGCTCTCAGACCAGAATCCTGTAGCTTCAACTTTCAGCGATGGATTTGTATCGAATTGGTCATCATCGAAAGCCTTTGTTAAATCAAACTCAGACACAGTGCGAAATGAACCACGGTATTTTCCAGTGAAAAGTATTTTGTCTTCGTAAGTGAATCCATCATCCACGTCGTTAGCGTCGTCGAGCGATAAATCTCCGAAGAGTTCTTTTTCGATGTCTTCATAAAGGCCGGAATGTTCGTCAACATCTGTCTTCCTATTCAGAATAATCAGAAGTCCATGTATCTCTATAGTGTCGGGAGCGACTCCGTCGATACTCACGCGAGTTATGGAACCCTTTATCTTGTTACTTTTCTTTACGCCTTTAATTTTAATACTGCGCGCTTTCCACTTATTACCTTCCCTGACTTTACAACTGACTTCAACACGTTGGCCAACTTCGAGCTTTCCAAATCCAACTGTAGCGGAATCTCCGGAATTGAACTCTGTGTCGTCCTTAATACGGATAGTCGTTCCGAATATCGTGATTGTCTTTTTCTTCTTGTCGATTTTCTGTATTTCTCCGCGTAATTTAGGCTTGCGCGGCTTGGGGAGTGGCTCTATATCGGTGGCGACAAAAACACCCGAGGTATCCCATTTCCCTTTTATTTCATACGCCATATTGAGCTCATACTTGAGCTCCATATATTCCGGTTCTCCAGCGTCTGCGATCTGCGGTGAAAAAGCCAGAAATAGCGCCAGAGCTATGGATGAGAAAGAGAATATTCTCATAGCCGTAATTCGTTTTGCCAAAGTAGTTTTCATGTTATCCTCCCTTTAACCATGGTATTTTCTTCCGTGATAGTGAGCGCCTCGTCAAGAAGCGCGGGTGTCAATCCGCGCCAGCGCGGACGCAAACAATAAAGTGTCGCCAGTCGAACCAGACTGGACGCTTTCCACCAGTTGATTCGATCCGACAGATCAAATTCCGTATCGTTATACATATCCAAAAACTTGAGAGCTCCCGCAGTGTAAATCTCTCTGAGTGACGGGTTCTGCAAACTCCTCAAAGTCAAATGCGCCAGAAAATTGCCAACATCCAGAGCCGGATCGGCGAGCGTGAGCGAATCGCAATCAAGCAGAGTAGCTCCGTTCTGTGAATACAGAACCTGTTTATCATAGTAGTCTCGATGTGAAACAACCGTCGGGGCCGAATTCATCCGATGCTTTTCCTCCTTAAGGCTTCTCAGCGATCTCTTGAATATGTCGGCCCACTGCGGTAAAATTCTTGTCGCGAGAGAAACTTTGCGCTCCAATTCATCAATTTCATCCTGAGCCGTACGGGAGTCTTGATCTCCAGCTTGAATTGCATGTAGTTTGCGGGCGATTTCTCCTGCCGAGCCGCAGGCTTCGTGGATTACCGACGGCTCTACTATGTCATGAATTGAAACACCCTCCGTCCAATCAGTCGCGATAACCCCGAAGTTGATATCACTAAAAAGAATTTTTGGAACAGTAAGGCGGTCCGGATCTTTTGCGGTAAACCCGTTTTCCTGAAGAAATGCGAGATTTTCGACCAGCCGCTGCGAGGCTTTCGGCTTCAGTAATTTAAGCGCAATTCTTCTCTCAGTCAAGCTCGAATTCTCAGTTATCGCTACTTTCAACCCCAGTGAGAGACGTCGTTCCAGACGGTATCCCAGTACTCTCAAATCGGTTACCCGAACATCAGCGCCAAGCGGCTCCAGGCAGGTCGGCTGATCATTGTACTCACCGAAAGAGTTTGTCACGAATTCAAGGATTTGTGGAAGCTTGGGATCATATGGAAACACAGGAGCCACCAAACCAATCTTCTCGAAAATCAGGCTATTTTCACTATGATCACCCACGTAGTCTGGGACTGGTTCACCCGGACCCAATAGATGTGCGGATAACCTAATCCGCTCTTCACTTGAGCCGGACCTGCCCTGAACGTTCATTTGGTATTGAATTGAAAACCCATCAAGTGTGCGCGAAGAAACCCTCGGAATAAACAAAGCGCCAATTTTCAAAGACGTACCCCAGAGACGAGACAGACCCGCCTGAAAGAACTCTCGCATCGTGGTCGCGTCGGTTGCGAGTTCAAGGTTCTTGAATTCCGAACTTATAGTGACGTCAGTATAACTTGACATTCTTCCAGTATCCGTTTTGAATTTTCTTTCCAGTCTTTATCCATCCTGCGGAATGGCGCTACCGCCAGCAAGAAAAGACGTTGAGCCATCCAGTAGTTCAATCTTTTTCGGTCCAGACTCTTACCGGATGATTCAGAGTACATTTCCAATATATAACTTTCCCGTCCGTTATTCAGCGGCTGAGCGTCATTTTTTTCGGATGATCGCAAGTGAGCGATAAATTCCGCGATATCCGTATATTGTTCACCATTGCAGGAACGATCAAAATCGAGAATTCCAACAACCGTATCGGAGACAAGAATCTGCTTTGGATGAAAATCGCCATGCGTAAAGCCGAAAGATTCAGATTCCGCAATTGGCAAAGTCCGTTCCAGAGTTTGCTTTATTCTGTCAATTTCATTTCGCAGATCGGGCAGAAGCTGTGAGAGTGTCCGAGAGGAAGATTTGATTTCATTCAAGTATTCTGCGCGATCTTTGTGACGAAGTCTAGGAATCTTGATCTTGTGTAAGAGAGTCAGCGCTTTGACAGCACGCAATAAACTTTCTTTGAAATCGCTTTCATTGAAATCCCTATTTTTAAAATTATATTGCGAAACAAACTCAGAGAGCGGTTTCCCCGGGAGGCTTTCCATTAGAATCAACTTACGTTCAGAAAGATATCCCAGAGGTCTGGGAGTGGCCAATCCCTTTATGCGAAGCGTTTTACCATACACTTGTTTCATCAGGGCATAAATATCTTCACCGCGGGTGTCACTGTATATTTTAGCATAAACAATAATTGATTTCTTGGTTTTGTTTTCGCGATGGGTTGCGCGGGTTTCGCAACGCAAAACCGCTCTTCGCTCGGGCTTGTATCTGACGGGGGTAATTTTTAGCCGTCGGTCTGATATGCGCCAAATTTCCTGTGGGAAAGCGTCAAGTTTCTCATAGAGGAGCCTCTGTATTTTGCGAGGATCTGAAAGAATGCGCAGTCCCTCCAGGAGAGCGTCGTTGGGAAAGAAATAGAGAATTACATTTTTCTCGTCAAGGGTGGTTACGCTTGCAATATTGACGCGATCGATCCATCGTTTCGCATTGACTTTGCTTGTCGCGTTAGAGTAATCGCTTTCTGTGTAACATTTCCCATAGAAAATAATTTCTTCTTCGGACAAATGGTTTGGAAGCTCGATATTCCCGTTGGCGTTCTTGTCGATCCGAAAGCTATACGCCGCCAGACAATTGGTCGAAGGCTTATAGCGAATATAATTAACCGAAAATTTAGATATTTTGTTGGCGGGGATTTTCAGGATTTCAGCGAGAGTCAACTTCATTTTGTCCGCTGAAAGAAGTAAGGACAACCCTTTGAGTTGATCGTCAACCGGAATCGAACTCACCTTTGAAATTGATTCTTGAGTCGTGACGCTAGCCATGTGATGACTCCTCTCCATTCAAAAGATTGTCACACTTGCTCAACAGGTCCAGCGTTTGTGATTTCCAGTTCTTTTTCAGTCTACGCAGAGGTTTTGTGGCGAGATGGAGCATCCAGAATGCGCTCCAGATGTTGATTCTTTCGGACGGTAAAGGAACACTTCTTATCTTACTGTACTCGCCCAGGAACAACTCTCGCAAACGATTGTCGTCGGGTAATTTTCCGCGCATGCTCCTCAGCTCCAGATGAGCCAGTATACAACCGATGTCATTTATTGGATCGCCGATATGCGACCGCTCAAGATCAAGAATCCAGATTCGCTCGTCATCCAATATAATTTGACCGGGGTGAAAATCTCCATGCACAAATGTCGCATCTTGATCCAAGAGGGAATCCGCTTTCCTGAAGAAATTCTCAACCAGAGACGCTACGCGAGCTTGCGCTTCCTCGCCTGCGTATTGCAGGAACTCCGCCCAATCCTGAACTTTGCTCAAGCGCGCTTTAAGAGAAACCGACGGTAGCAACGGAGATGAAACCATGTGCAACCTCGCTAGGGAACGTGAGACACGCGCGAGTGACGCTTCGAGATTACTTCCTCTAAGTTTTTTGGAGAACGTTTCTCCCGGGGCAAGTTCTATTATCTTGATTCCTTTTTTGCGGTCTTCGAATAAGACTTCAGGAAAACTTATGTCGCTGTTAAGCTGTAGTCTGAGAATCCTGGAAATCCTCGCTGTGTCACACGTTTTTCTAGCTCTTTCTATTCGTACGCATGCGTCAAATGGGCCGCATTTTGACGAGTTGTGTATAGCGCCATCTTCAGTGGAATTCGAGAGGTTGAGGAGCATTATAGCTTTGCGCTCGGGTTTGTAACTTATTGTGGATAATGTGTTGGCTGTGTCGAAAATGAGTGGTTTCGCAGTGGAGAGTTCAGTCGTATTTTCATTCAGTAGCGCTTCCAGTTTACTTGCGCTTGCGATATTTCTGAGATATGGTAACGCTCTATCATTGGGAAATTCATACAGTAGGATATAGCATTCGGGTATCGCCACGAATCCGGAACTCAAAATTCCCGAAAGAAATCCACTCTTGTCGACACTCGCACACTGCAACTCATAGTCTCGAGGCGAATAAGTGATCGCATATAACATGGTTTGTCCTGTTTCCTGCGGACCTGCTTTTTCATACGCGACATTCATGACGACTTCCAAACTATGGCCTGGCTCGAAGCGAACGTATGCTATGTCACATGAGATAATTCGAACTCCAACCACTGAGGCTTCGGACTCAATTGTTGGCATAATTGCAGTTAAGTCCAATAGTCCGGTTGCCCCGGGTAGGGTGTTATCGGGGGGAGCTTCATGATCTCTCCGTCCGGCAGGCGCTTTCAACTTTGCGTTAGTCATTCGCTCACATTTTCACGATGGGTGACTTTTTTAGAAAGCTGGTAGCTCTCATCATCCGTATTTACATACTGATAAAGAGGGCCGTGACTCTCCAGAAGAGAGTTCGGCTCTCCCTCTTCGATGAGCTGTCCGTTCTGTACAAAGACGACCCAATCGGCCATTTCAAGAAACGCGAGGCGATGCGAGATAATTATCAACACGCCATCTGGTTTCAATGACTTCAAAGCGTTCCTCGCTTCACGCTCTGCGTGGATATCAAGACCTGTGGCAGGTTCGTCGAATATCATGATTGATGTATTCCTCAATGCCGCGCGCGCGAAGCTGATTAGCTGTCGTTGACCGCCCGAGAGCGTTGCGCCGCCTTCTCCAACTAGCGTTTCGTATCCATCCGGCATGCTCCGAATAAATTTATCCGCTCCGACCTTGCGAGAGGCGGACTCAATCTCCTTGTCTGTGGTCCGGCGCTTACCGAAGGCGATGTTATCACGGATCGTGGTGCGAAATAGAAATGTCTCCTGAGTCAGAGGAGTCATTTTCTTCCGCAGGCTGTTAATTCTGAATTGAGTGATGTCACGACCGTCAATTGAAATAACACCAGCGGAAGGCTCATAAAGGCGAAGTAATAACTTAGCGATAGTTGATTTACCGGCTCCCGTGCGTCCAATTATCAGAGTTGTCTTACCAACCGGCATGTGACAACTAAACTTGTTGAGAATAATGTTTGCGCCGGAATAGGAAAAAGTTACGTCTTTAAATTTGATAGTTCCGTGAACAGATTTAGCGGATACCGAGTCATCCTTATCTTTCACTTCAGGTTCAAGCGCAAGTAATTCCAGTATCTTTTCGGCGCGCGACGACGCTTTGGCAAGTCGGGTTGTTGTTTTCGCCACTCCTCTCAATGGTCGGTAGACTCCGCGCAGATACGCCAGAAATATTATCAAGTCTCCTGCGGTTATTGCGCCATCCAGCGCTCTGTTTACTCCAACCCAGAGAGCGAGACCTATTCCTGCGGCGGTAATTAATTCAACTATGCGGGAATAGTTCGCCGCCAGACGGGTTGTCTTCAAATTCGCTTTTACATCGCGCGCCATGGCTTTTCCAATTAGTTTCTCGCGTTGTTTTTCTCGACCGAATCCCTTAATCTGCGCAATTCCGGCGAATGACTCTTGAACAGTGGCGACCATTTTTCCGTACTTTTCGCGTTGCTCCCTCGCAGACTTACGAATGCGCCATGAAAATCTGAAAGCCGCCAGCAGGAAAAATGGAATTACAGCGACTCCCACTAACGCGAGCTTCCAATCCAGCCAGAACATCAGCGCCAGCATTCCCAGTATTACGGTGAATTGGCTTCCAAGCGAGATAAACGAGGACACAAGGA